>NZ_JBNAFX010000010.1:0-98015 GCF_049800895.1 Leisingera sp. S232
TGGTCACAGTGCCATTGGGCGCTGTGGCTTCAACAACCGTCAGCGGGTCACCGTTTGGATCGCTGTCGTTGCTCAGAACGTCGATGGTGACAGCGGTGTCTTCATCGGTTTCTGCCGTGTCGTCCTCTGTAACCGGAGCAACTTCGTCAGTCAGCACATTCTCTATCTCAGAGAACTCGATTGCGACAAGCAGGCCGTCATCGTTGGTGTAATTCGCTGTACCGCTTTCGCCAATGCCGGTGTCGGGGTCAAATGTCGGATCATCTTCGTCGTAGATGATTTCAACCGGGCCCAGACCCGTCAGATCAAGTACATCACCAATACGGCCATCGGGGTTGTTGACGGGATCAATGACATCCTCTTCGAGGTCTTCGCCACCCACAATTGTGATGGGCGATGTACCTTCTACTGTCGCATCAATGGTGAATTCGTCGTCACCTGAGCCACCCAGACCAGTATCGCCTGCGCCGACTGTGATGTCGTCATCAAACGCACCACCGTCCAGCGTATCGGAACCATCGCCACCATCGAGCGTGTCGTTACCGTCACCCCCCATAATGTCGTCGTCACCGTCGCCGCCGTCCAGCACATCGTCGTCGTCGCCACCGTCCAGCGTATCGTCTCCATCGCCACCAAGGATGGTGTCGTCGCCCTCGTTGCCATCCACGTCAATTGGCGTGTCGGCACCGGAACCGTCGATCAGATCATCGCCCGAACCAGTCTCGATTTTCTCGATCTCGTCGAATGTGATGTCAGGGGTTCCGTCCGCATCCAGGCCGTCAACGGTGCCGGATTCCGGGTTTGGCCCCAAGACAACTTCCAGATCATCAAGCGCGTCGCTCAGGTCAAGGATATCGCCTTCGTCACCGTTTTCCGGGCCTGCAGGATCACCAGTGGTGCCATCGGAACCGCCGTCAATCGTGACGTCAACCTCAGCGCCTGAATCTGTTGGATCAATGGTGAACACATCGTCGCCAGTGCCGCCACTCGCCGTGTCGTCGCTGCCGACAAGGATGTCATCATCCCCCGCACCACCTTCAAGCACATCGGTTCCATCACCCCCTGAAAGTGTGTCGGAGCCGTCGCCGCCAAGGACAGAGTCATCTCCGCCGCCACCCGAAATGCTGTCATTGTCATCGCCACCGTCGAGAGTGTCGTTGCCTGCGCCACCTGTGATGGTATCATCCCCAGCACCAGCATCCACATCAATTGCGCCCGTCGTAGCAGAACCGTCAATCGAGTCGCCTTGATCGGTGTAAACCACGTTTTCAATGTTCTGGAACGTAACTGTGTCACCGCTTGTGCCACCAGTCAGAACACCATCCTCTGGGTCTGCGTCATAAACAACGTTCACGCCCTCAGTCAGGGCAGAGGCATCAAGCACGTCAATGTCACCGTCGCCAGGATCTTCAGACCCATCGACCACGTCGACACCAAAGCCATCTGTCACCGAAATCGTATCGTTACCTAGATCACCGCGAATACTGTCATCGCCAGTGCCGCCATCAATCAGGTCATTCCCGTCGTTGCCAGTTATCGTATCGTCACCGGCACCGCCAAAAATCTCATCGTCGTCAGATTCGCCACCTGGGATCGATTCACCGTCGCCAGTGCCGCCATCAATGACGTCATTGCCCGCACCACCCTCAATCGTGTCGTTGCCGGCATCACCCGTGATCGTATCAGCCGCGGCATCGTCGCCGCCTGAGATCGAGTCATTGCCCGCGCCGCCGGCAATTGTGTCGCTATCCGCGCCACCATCGATTGAATCATTGCCGCCGTTGCCATCAATGACATCAGAACCGGCGCCGCCATCGATTGTGTCATTCCCTTCGACCTGCGTCGCAGGATCGCCTGCGTCACCCAGGATCGTGTCGTCACCGGCACCGCCAGAGAGGGCGTCTGCGCCAGAGTTGCCTGTCAGCCGGTCGTTGCCTGAGCCACCGAAGATGACATCATCGTCATGTGCGCCACCCGGAAGGGATTCACCTTCGCCAGTGCCGCCATCAATTACATCGTCGCCGCCCAGCCCTTCAATCGTGTCGTTGCCGGCATCACCCGTGATCGTATCAGCCGCGGCATCGTCGCCGCCTGAGATCGAGTCATTGCCCGCGCCGCCGGCAATTGTGTCGCTATCCGCGCCACCATCGATTGAATCATTGCCACCGTTGCCATCAATGACATCAGAACCGGCGCCGCCATCAATTGTGTCATTCCCTTCGACCTGCGTCGCAGGATCGCCTGCGTCACCCAGGATCGTGTCGTCACCGGTATCACCAGAGAGGGCGTCTGCGCCAGAGTTGCCTGTCAGCCGGTCGTTGCCTGAGCCACCGAAGATGACATCGTCGTCATGCGCGCCACCCGGGAGGGATTCACCTTCGCCCAAACCGCCGTCAATGACATCATCACCACCAAGACCAGCTATTGTATCGTTGCCCGCACCGCCTGTGATGATGTCATCATCGGCGGTTCCATTCACAACTTCGCTAGTACCGTTCCCATTTACAATTGCCATCTTGTCCCACTCCCGCGATTTTTATAGCGACCCCACGCGCTGTAAATTTTTTGTAACAGCGGTATCTCAGTTGCAATACAGCTGTTTCCATGATCCGGGCGCATCATGGAAAAGAAGACAGCCAGTAAGAATGACGGCCGGGACATAGGACGACAATCAGGAGTGGTGCTCGCCAAGGAGAGCCATCGGGGCTCGACATCATTTTCCTAAAAAATAAGTAAATCTTAACAATTATTTAACAAAAAAAATCGAAGCTTGAGGGGAAACCGAATTTTCCTTGCGAGGAAAATTTAGAAAGTAACTCGCATTAAGGTGGTGCGGAAATCTGCTTCCGTTTCCCCCATAAACACCAAGACAGCCAAACCACTCCAAGAGGAATATCTGGAAACAATTGCGCTTCTAAAGCCATTATTGTCGAGGCAGAGCAGACAGTCGCAATCTCTTCGGACCAAGGAATGCAGCGAATCACTAGGCTCGGGACCCATTGATTCCTGCTTGGCAGCATGATTTACGGCCCGAAAACCAAGCGATCGACATCTATTGAATATGAGGCTTGAGCCTAGGCTTACAGTGCTTCGAGCCGGAGCCTTTTGTCGGCGTGAATTGTGACGCGAGAGATGGACCTACTGAAGTGACATCTTCGCCCTTCTTGTTAGAATAGAAGATCGTTGAAATAGTCACTTTTCGGGCCACAAGGCGGACGGACCATATCACATCTTATCTTACACATCGGTCTGCACAAAACAGCGACGACAAGCCTGCAAAATGTCTGTTTCGCCCGTGCAGACTCATTGGCTGAACACGGCCTCATCTATCCACGTTTGAAATCTGACGCATCTCCTGATGGCGTTGCAGGGCATCACGGCCTAACCTTGAACCTTGCACGCGCTTTTCCTCAATACACGCCGTCAGAAGGATCAGAGGCCGCTTGGAAGCAGATTGTCAGAGATCACGCCAAAAGCGATCGCACTGTCCTGATCTCCTCGGAGGAATTCAGTCGCGGGCGTGCTGCGTTCAGAGTTGATATGGTGCGCTTGAGCCAGATTGCTTCGGCCTTTGACAGGGTCACTGTTGTGTGTTGTCTGCGCGAACAAGTATCGTTTTTGCAGGCGACCTTTCAGGAAGTGTCGCGAAATCGCCCTCAACTCAAACCTGCGTTTATCCTAAATGGCGCTCTAAATCGTAATGATGCGGCGGGTCTCTGGGTGGATTGGCGCCCCCTTTATGAGCATTTGTTGTCGGGGTTCTCTCCAAGCCAACTGCACTTTCTGGATTATCACCAAGCCTGCAGGCGTGAAGGTGGGGTAATCGGAACTGTTCTGGCCCTAGGCAACATAACCTACAGGCCCGCTTCAGATGGTCATGCGTTCAATCAATCTCCTGCGCCTTTGGCCTATTTGATGGCGATGGGTATGAATGCGCCCGAACACCACAAAAGTGAGATAATCGCACGCCTTGATGGGGCGATCAAACGACGGTTTGGCGATGCCAGACCAACGTGTTTGTGGACGCGGGATCAGGTGGCGCAAATCCGCGCTCATTTTAAAGCCCCCAATGCAGAGCTTGTGGCGCGCATTCAGCAGATACAACCGGATTTCACCTTGAGCCTGCCAAAATTGCCTGACGACATGCTTTACTTTGATGATGTTGAACCTGTGCAAGAGGAAATCCTTGCAGATGCAGGGCTTGCGACACCAGGTAACGACAGCAGATGTTGATAGGCCCCAAGCATGCGTGAGAAGGCGCTGGGGTCTTGAGTATCGATGATCGTTGCCCGCATTTTGTTGCGCAGTTCGATGTCGCTGACCAAAAGCCCCAGTCTGGACGCCAGCGCGGCATGATCACCCGCCGGATACAAAAGACCGGTTTCACCATCATCGATCAACTCACCAATTCCTGAAGCATCCGTAGATATGACAGGACACCCCTGATGAAGCGCCTCCATGGTCGTCAGCGGTCTGCTCTCGGATCGCGACGTCATGCAAAAAACATCCGCGGCGGCAAAGAGGTGGGCAACGGTCCTCCTGTCTTCATCCGTGCGGCTTTCCGGCAGCACAAACAGGCGCATGCCCTGCGCCCGCAGCTTGCGTGCACGACTGCGAATATCGGCAGCATAGTCTGATGTGTTATGACCAACGAAGACGTTCACAAGGGATTTTGCGATTGGATCACCAACCAGGTGCTCAAGCGCCATGATCAAATCAAGCTGACCTTTGCGCGGGCTCATGGTCCCTACGCTTAGCACCAAAGTGTCGTCTTGCGCACAGTCAGCCGCATTTCGCCCACTTTCGCGCGAGATGCTTGAGGTAGGAGGCAGAGCTTTTTCAATAACATGACTATTGCTCATCTCCTCCGCCTGCCACGAGGTGCGGCTGTCGGTTGAGACAAAGACCAATGATGTCACGAGAGTCATCTGGCTTACAATGTTTGCAAATAGCTCTTGATCATAGAGAGCACGCATTTCATCAGGGGTCGGTTCGTGAATAATCCAATGAACTACCAGACCACTTTCAAGCGCCGCAAAGACCATTGGCCATGACTGAAAAGAGTTGGCGATCAGGGCTTTTGCCCCACTTTGACGCAGCAACTTCGCACAGCGGGCAAGCAGGGGTGAAGCTTCGCTTTGGGTCTGAATGCGGCGCGCGGATTGCCCGTGGCACAGAACCTTTGCGCCACTTTCCAGAATGTTGTTCACAAGCCCGCCGGGCGCAGGGCTACCCAAAAGGGCATTGCGCGCAAGCAAAGGCCAGCCTTGCAGAAGATGTGCAAGCGCCATCGGCGCGCCTGTCAGACCCAGATCATGACTTTCTATCCAGACAGGCCGGCCTGAGCTTGCAACATCCTCAAGAACCAGATCAAAGACTGGCAACGCATTGCGGCCCTCCGCTTTGCCATGGCGCGTGTAGTGGATGACTGGATGCAAACCTGATCCTGCAATATCCGGATAAAGCTCACTGTAGGCCACAGGATCAAACTGTGCTGACAGGGCGCACTGGTGGCTGCCCGGATTATTCAGCACCTGCAAAACATCCGCCATCCCGGCAAGGCCGCGCGCTTTGCAAAAGGGTAGGTCAATCACGCCTAGCGCAACGGCTTTACGCACATCCTCTTCAGTTGCGTTGGACACGGGCTTGCTCCGCCAAGAACTTCTCAACCTTATCGACATCGACTTTAGGCTTTGGATCATCCCTGCTGCGTAAAAGCGAAAGCGTTGTATGGGCGTCCTCAAACTGGCCCAGGCGTGCATGTGCAACACAAACCTGCGCTAACGCGCGTGGCGCAAGAGGCCTGTGCGTCGCTTCGATGGATGCTTGACGAATAACCTCGTCAGATTCCTTGAGCAGGGCTGCAAGATTACGCAGAGGCGCGGCACGCTCCACGCTTGGGTTCGCGCGCGATGCAAGTTTCAATGCCTCAAACGCAAGACGATCCTGTTTCGTCATGCGGGCCAGATGAAAAAAAACGTCACCAAAGCATTCGCAATAATGCCGAGACAACGATTTGGATTGAATGACAGGCCATTCTTCGTTCAAAAAACGTTCGGCTCTGGAACGGTCATACAAAGCCACAGCCTGGCGAAACAGGTTTAGGGACAGCTCGGGGCTGAACCGCTCTCGCAACGTGGACGCAAGATATGCGTCCGCGGCGGCAGCGTATAGGTAAACATCCGTTTTAAATTCCGCAGAATTCCTGATCAGCATAAGCGTATTGGGATCACCTAGGCCAAACGGTGCAGTGCTTTGCGACAAAGGATCCAGAAGGGGTCCCTTTGACATTGCATCACAGTAGAGCAGAAATCTTTTTGCTATGAACAGTGATTGTGCAATCTCAGAAGCGCTCAAAGGATGCGACAGATGCTCAATCACCCGCTCGCCCTTTGCATCCAGCAGCAATACAGCCTGGAAACGCCCTGAGGGACTGGCATCTTTGTGCCTTTCGAAAACAACGAGCGCTCCGTCACAAAAGCTTGGAACGAACACCCTTGCAGCCAAACCGACACCTCTTCACTAACTAAGGAAATTGCATATACTCGCAGGACTTATACGCGGTATCTAGATGAATTTAAAGATGCTGATCTGGTTACCCGGATCAATGAAACATCCCCAGCACGTCCGGCTGCGCGATATTTTTCGCCCACTCATTCATGAGTTGGCGACGCTCGGATTTGATACTGAACTTCGTTCGATGCAAGCGGATTGCTTTGCTGAAGGCAAAGGTGCCGTGAATATATGGCTGGCCACAGATCTTGGAGAACTGCCGCCAGTATCGGGAATGAACATTCTATGGTTCCTACCCAACATGAAGGTGATGTCACATGTGGCATTGCTGGCCTATGATGGCATTCTGAGCGCGTCACAAGCACATATTCAGTTTTTGGATTCATGGATCGGACATCTGCGCCCTATGCGCCAGGTCGGATGGCCATTGGCTCACTGCAAAGTCACCTCCGTGAATGCTGACGCGGCCGAACTTTTGAAGATTGACCAAGCAAGCAAAGAAAACGCTACTCGGACCGCAAAGATAGAGACCCTGCCGTCCGACGCGGCGACCTTGCAGGCGTATCTTCGCGGCTTCAAACGTGTTCAAACATCTTTGCCTTTGCGGGAAAGGATGTGTGGTTTTGTCCTTTATGAAGAGCTTGTAGCGCTCGCAGCAGGCTGTGAACTGCAATCACAACCGCGCTCGGGCTTGCCGGATTGCATCGAGCAGAGCATTTCTGCGATGGGCGCGCCAGATAAAGCCAACGAAAAGCCGCAGGCGAAACTCATACAAACATATCTCGCTGAGCATCACGCACCCGAGAGGGTCGCCAAACGCTTGGCAGACCTCGTATCTCTGGCGATCGGTCGCAAAAAGGAGCGTCAGGAACCCAATAAAAAAATGCTTCCAGCGGGAGATCGCAACCTCGGCGAATATCATGCATGGCTGAACGATGCCGCCTATTTCTTGAACCATAATGCGTTGACATCTTTGGCAGATCATCCCGCGTGGACGCAGGACAGCGATCTGGCCAAACCATGGGATGTTGCAGCGAGGGCCGAGTTGGATCTTCGCAGGCTTCCTCTGCCTTGGAGCGACCTGTCCTTGACAAGGTCGGTTCTGGATGGGGTTCAATCCGGCACCGTTACACTGAGCGACGCCGATGTTTCCCGTTTCGGTAAGACAACGCGGCTGTTAAAACTGTTTGATGAACGCCTGGTGCAAAGACCAATAAATCTGGGTGCTCTCCCGAATGTGCCCTGGCAAGGCGTCAGCCGGGCTTCGCAAGACAAAAAACGCATCCTTCTTGATGTATCGCGGCAATTGAACGGCCACTGTCTATATCAGTTTTCGCAACGCGCCTCTGGCCCGCCTAAAGCCCTATCCGGTTTGATTACACACGACGAAAACTCTTTTGATCCAACGGGCTTTCTAAACAAAACGGGGGTTTTCTTTCATGCCTTCTATCTGGAAGAAAGTCTTGCATCCCTGCGCGAACTCGCGCCAATTCTGAGAGCCGCGCCGATTTACCTATCGACCGATACGGCTGAAAAACAATATAGATTGCGTGACTGCCTGGATGAGTTGAAATGGTCCCGCTACGCGATCCACGTTACAAACAATATTGGGCGAGACGTCTTCCCCAAGCTGGTTGCATTGCAGCACTCACATGAGGCGCATGAATTTGTGCTCCACATGCATTCCAAGCGCAGCCCGCATAGCAAGTCGCTTGCTAGTTGGGGCACGAACTCAGTGATGCAACTGGCCGGAAGCAATCGGGCCGTTGGCTCAATCGCACGTGCATTTGAAGATGATCCCGCATTGGGTATGATCTATGCAAGCCCTCCTGACATGCTAAATCCAGCGATTGCCTGGACCCGCAATTTGCGTCTGGCTGAGCTGCTTGCTGCGGTCGGTGGTATCAGAAATTTACCTGACACCACCCATCTGGAGTTTCCGGTCGGCAGCATGTTCTGGGCGAGGACAGCTGCACTGCGCAATATCTTGAAACTGTCAATCTCGCAGGAACATTTCGCGCCGGAAGAGGGGCAAGAAGACGGCACTCTCGCACACGCGCTTGAGCGTCTTTTGGGCGTTGACGTTTTGGGCAACGGATACTTTTTACGCAGTGTCGATCTACCAAAAAGTTGAGCAAACCAGGGCGCATATTGCACTAGGTGTTCAGCCCCGCCGCCATGAGCTATGGCTGAATCTGGCGTTTGGGCGGTTTGAAAGCTGGCGGTGCATCTGGTTGGTTTGATGTCGCCAAACAAACCACCACGAACCGCACCGGGTTTGCCGGAGGCTTCAACTTTTGAGTAGGATGAGGCCACAATACTGGCCGATACGATGCTGGACAACGTCGTCCTGAAGGACTTGCTGGGAATCGAGGCCGCCAGCCCGCCAGTGGTTCGAGGGCAAGGCCAACCCTGACGACGCCGAATGAACGGCGAGAGGCAGCGCATCGCAGTGCCCGTCCGTTGAACCCGACCTGTTCCGGCAGGGCTTGGCCTGTTACGCTGCTTTGGCAGCGTGACGCCAGGGTAGGAATTCGTTCAGGCCTGTGATTTTGTGGTCTGCGATTTGGGCGAGAACCCATATTAGCCAAGCCTCTACGTCATCGAAGATCGGTTTTGATCGCGACTGTCTCAGCGCAACGCGCTCGTCGGGCGTTTTGCCGCGCCCGTCTTTCTCCACCGCATAGAGCTCCGCAATCCGGCGGATGGCCTCCTCAGCGATGGCATTTTACCTTGGGACGCAAAGACATCTGTGTAAGCGGTGTTTTGCCGCCACCTTCCTTGTGAGCGTTTGATCTGCGAGTCACTGCGTTGACGTAGTTTTTCACAGGTCTGCTCCATGGATGGTCTTTCTGAGGTTTTCACAAAATTCGGCGTAGTTATCGGACCGCGCGGCCATCGCCGGTGGCCGGATGAGTTGAAGGCGTTGATCGTGGCCGAGACCTTGGAGCCAGGCGCAACGGTAGCCGGGGTTGCGCGGAAGTATGACCTGCGCCCGAACCATTTGTCGGCATGGCGGCGGATGGCGCGGGATGGGAAGCTGGTTTTACCGATGAGCGATGCTGTCGATTTCGCGCCTGTTTGTGTTTCCGACCATGAACCGGCCCCGTTGCCTGTTCTTCCGGAGATGGCCATTCTGGAGGTTGTCAAAGGAGAGATCACCGTTCGCCTGGATGCGGCCACGCCAGCAGCCCGGATTGCCGAGATTGCAGCGGCGCTATGATCCATCCGAGCCATGGGGTGAAGATATACATGGCCACGAAGCCGGTGGATTTCCGCAAGGGTCATGACGGCTTGGCTGCCTTGGTGCAAAGCCACCTGCAAAAGAAGCCGTTTGATGGGGCAGTCTATGTGTTCCGCGCCAAACGAGCGGATCGGCTGAAGCTGATCTTCTGGGATGGATCGGGACTGGTTATGGCCTACAAGCGGCTGGAGCAGAACCAGTTCAAATGGCCCGCGATCAAAGATGGTGTCATGCGGCTTGATCCCCCTCAGTTTGAAGCGCTTTTTGCCGGTCTCGACTGGCGGCGGGTGACGGCCCGGGCGATCCGCCCACCGGCTGCGGCAGAATGAATCAGGAGTTCATTTGGAGCGGCAGTTCCCTTGAGTGCTTGCTATTCAGCGACCATGGAATTGCCTGCTGATCTCCCGGATGATGTCGATGCGTTGAAGGCCCTTTTGTTAGCTTCGCAGGCCAAGCTGGCGGAACAAAACATGCTGCTTGCCGACCGCGGTGCCGTGATCACCCGCAAGAAGGATCGGATCGCGACGCTGGAGAAGCTGGTGGCCGATTTCAAGCGGGCATTGTTCGGCGCAAAATCCGAGAAGTCCGACCCGGATCAATATCAGCTGGCGCTTGAGGACATCGAGACGGCTATGGCCGTTGTGCATGCCGAGGATGACGCTATTGATCCGCCAACGGACAAACCGAAGAAGCGGAACGCAAACCGAGGCGTCTTGCCCAAACACCTGCCGCGCATCGAGGAAGTCATCGAACCTGAGACGAGTGTCTGTGACTGCGGCTGCGAGCGCCATGTGATCGGCGAAGATGTCAGCGAACGGCTGGACATCATCCCGGCGCAATTCCGCGTCATTGTCACCCGCCGCCCGAAGTATGCCTGCCGCTCCTGCGAGTCAGGGATCGTTCAGGCCTCGGCCACGCATCGCCTGATCGAAGGTGGCATGCCGACTGAAGCAACCGTGGCCAGCGTAATCGTTGCCAAGTTCGCGGATCACCTGCCGCTTTACCGGCAGGCGCAAATCTAGGGGTCAGTTGCGGATAGGGGCGAAATCCTGCGCTAAGGAATTTTGACGTACCCGTTTGGCCCGAAAGCCTGCAAGTTTGGGTATCGCATTTTCATGTATTCGATGACGCCGCTCACAAGTGAGCTGTTTTCGACAGGGGTCAGATCGGTCTCGCTTTTGAAGGGACCAAATATACTGACGGTGCCCATATCGTCGAGATATGCCCGCGCCCAGAGATACGCACCGTTATCCTGGAATTTATAAACGAGGTAGTTGTAGATTTGGTCGATCTGACCATCGGAGCCTATGACTTCGACAAGATGTTCAATTTGGTACGGCTCCATGCCTATAACTCCTTTGGTTTCGGCTGTGCTCTTTTCGCGATTGCCAACACCGTGTTTTTGCTGATGCCGAGGTCGCGAGCGATCCATCGGTAGGAGCGGCCTTCTTCGATTAGCGCCATGACTTTGGGGGTGAGGCGGTCTGACTTTGGACGTTGGCCGGGTTGACGGCCCAGTTTTTTGCCACGCGCCTTGGCTGCGGCGAGGCCAGCTTTGATACGTTCGCTCATGAGGTCGCGTTCGAATTGGGCGATACCTGCCAGCATGGTGGCCATCATCCGACCATGGGGGCTGTCGAGTTCAAAGGTCATGCCTGACATGGCGACGACCGAAACGTTCCAGCCTGCGAGTTGGTTCAACGTGTCCAGCAGGCCTTGGGTGGATCGCCCCCACCGGCTGAGTTCTGCCACCAATACTGCGTCAATCTTGCGGGCCTGCGCCAATGCCATGATTTGGTTGCGAGCATGGCGATTGGTCTTGGTGCCAGAGATGGTTTCCTTATGAACGTCCAACACTTCATACCCCGCTCGGGCTGCGAATTCTGTGAGATCGGCGATCTGCCGTTCGCAAGACTGGTCGGATGTAGACACCCGCGCGTAGATCACGGCGCGTTTGGTTTCTGGGGACATTTTCTGTCCCAATTGAACTGGTGTGATTTTAGAGGTCATAAGTGCTTGTTTTCACTGGTGTGATTATTGTCCTTTTTAGCCATTTGATCAAGGGGGACATATTTGATGCCAAGAAGAAGCGTTCTGACAAAGCGACAGCAAGCAAGGCTTTTGGGTTTGCCGACAGACCCGGCCCGATTGCAGGCGCACTACACGCTTGGACGCACATTTTGATCACGGGCGAGTACAGATGGCCCAAAAATCACCCCGAAAACCCCTTAACGCAGGATTCCGCCCCTATCCGCAACTGACCCCCAGAAGCCCAAGTTTGACCGTGATGTCAGCATCCTGTTCCGCCCGGACGATGTCGCACACCGCCGCCAGTTCGGGCATTGGGAAGCTGATCTTGTCTTGTTCAAACAACGCTTTGGCCAGTCAAACGTCACATCACTGGTCGAACGCGTCAGCCGGTTTACCGTGCTGTTAAAGAATCCGAACAAGCGCACGAAGCCGGTGATGGGCAAGATCATGAAGGCTGTGCGCGACCTGCTCTACATCGCACGCCGCTCAATCACCTTCGATCGGGGCACAGAGTTCGTCAGCTGGCCGCACCTGCAAGCTGAGATCGGAACGCAAACCTGGTTCTGTGATCCGTCCAGTCCTTGGCAGAAAGGCACGGTCGAGAACACCAATCGCCGCGCCCGAAGATGGCTTCCGAGGAAACGCGACATCACGGCAGTCTCCCCCTCTCGGGACATTGCTTTACAATGCCCTGCCGGGCAGTGGATCATGAATTGAAAATGATCTGCGACCGCCTCAACGCTACTCCGAGGAAGTGCCTCGGATGGAAGACACCCGCCGAGGTCTTCCGCGAAAAGATGATGGAAGAGATGGGCCGATCACCCTACCCTCAAAAGCAATAGGAGTCGCACTTCAAGTATCGCTCACAGTGAGTTCACACCAAGGGGGGGCGCCAGCCGCTTTTCTGCCAGACCCAATCGGGCCAATCCGTACCCCGCCGCTTGCGGCGTCTGGCTTCTATTGCAGTCAAAAGCGCAAGCGGCAGCACCGCCCCCAGGCCATCCCCCAATCGGATCATCAGACGGTCAACCGCGCTCAGCATCCGGGTCTTGCCATCAATTGCGTGGCTGGAATTGGCGGCAAAGGCGCTGTGCAGCGCTGTTGGCGCAACCGGCAGGCGCAGGAAGTCAATCAGCGCCGCGCGGCCTGGCTCGATGTCTTTGGCAAAGTCATCATAGCGCATCATCAGCACTTGGGGGTTACCTTTGGCAAATCCTGTCAGATGGCGCGTGTACAGCGCATTGACAAGCGCCCCGCGCAACAGGTCGCCGAGACGCTTCATCCCGCGCGACGGGATGCGCCCATAGGCGGCCAGTCTTGAGGCCAGCAGCGTTTCACTGCGCCGCGCCACACAGATAAACTGCGCCTTTGGATAGCGTGCCGCAAGTTCTGCTGCCAGCAATGTGTGGTGGGGGGATTTCTCCAGCCAGCGCCTGGAGCCCTGATCAACCATCACACGGCGCATCAGACGTTCAAAGACTTCTGCATAATCCTGGGCAGTGGCAACGGTGTCGCGCAGGAACGCCCGCGGCAAGCCCGTCAGCAGAAAGTAATCCGATTGCGCAAGCGCTTCCTCAAAATCGGCGCGCGCCGTCGGATTGGCAAATTCGCCAAAGGCGCGGGCAAAATGGGAGAAGAACACGCTTTCATGCACCCCCTGATGTTCAGGCGCCGTCACCGCCGCCACCACGCCCGATCCAACAATCATATTGGCCAGCCAGGTGGTGCCTGAACGTTGCAGCCCCAGCACAAAAATTGCACCGTCCCCCTCTGTCGTGGTCTGCTCATTCATCTGTTCAGGCCTTGGTCCTGGAGGGTGTCCACAGAGTGCTTTGACGCCCGGCCATGCAGCGCAGAATACCCCAACCCATGGCCACATGGGCAAAGGTGAAAAACGCGGCCAGCGCCACCGGTTTGAGGCGGCGCAGGTCAGGCCGGATCAACCCCGCCAGTGCCATTCCATAGAAGCTGATCTGCCCGATGCCGGTCAGCAGATAAAACCCGCCCTTGTCGATCAGCAGCAGATTGCTGACAAACAGCAGCACCAGAAACAGCGGGTTCAGCCGCCGCATCAGCTTGTGCGAGAACAGCTGCCAGGCATAAAGCCCATGCGCAAAGGGGTTCATCAACGCGGCATTCTGCATCAGGCTGCGCCAGCCCCGCTCCGACGACCGGATTCTCCGGCGCATTTCGCTTTTGACCTCTTCAGTGGTGGTTTCACTGGTGCGCGCGTCAGGTTCAAACACCAGTCGCTTGCCCGCATGGACGGCGGCCACCGAAATGTCAAAATCATCGGTACAGCCCAGCCTCGGCGCCCGCGCCAGCTCGCGACGCATCGAATAGACAGACCCCTGCGCAGATACCGTGCCGCCCAACTGGGCCTCGGCATGTTTCATCGCCTGATCATAGCGCCAGAACAGCCCCTCTGACATGCCGATGCCGCCGTCCTTGGCCTGGACCGTGATTTGCCCGCAAACCCCGCCCACACGGCGGTCTTGATAATGGGGCAGCATCGCCAGCAGGCTATTGGGCGCCAGCATCGCATTGGCATCAGAGAACACCACCACATCGCCGCTGCATTTCTCTAACCCGCATGCCAGTGCCAGCGCCTTGCCCTGACGACCAGGCTCCAGCACGTTTATCGCCGGATCCTCCACCCTGCGCGCGACCTGTGCCGTGCCGTCGCTCGAGCCGTCACAGACCAGGATCACCTCCAGCGCGCAGTCGCCGCGCGCCAGCTCCAGGGTATTGCGCAGTTTTTCCGCAATCACCGGGGCCTCGTTATAGGCGGCAATCAGGAAACTTACCTTGGCAGGCATCGGCGCATCCACACGGGGGGACCAGGCAGGAAAAAACCGTCCCAGCCCCAATAGGATCAGGGAATAGCCAATCAGCGAATACCCAAGCGCCAGCGCGGAAATCCAAAACAGGGCAGTCAACATCAGGGGGGGGTCCTTTGTGGGTCTGTCGTCATCGCCGCCGCCAGGGCGCGCGCATTTTCGGAAATCAGATAGTCAGTTTGAATGCGGGCCTGACCAGCCGCAGCAATCGCTGCCGCCCGCGGCCAGTCACCGGCAATCTCTTGCAAGGCATTGGCAATGTGGCTGGCATCACCGGCCTCTGTCAGCCAGCCGGTCTGGCCGTCTTCAACCAGTTCGGGGATGCCCGACAGAGCGCTGGCAATCACCGCACGGCCATGGCCCATAGCCTCCATCAGCACCACTGGAATACCTTCTACCCGGCCCGACGTGGCAATGATCGAGGGCACCACCAGCACATGCGCCCAGCGATGCGCCTCCGCCACCTCTTCAGCGGTCAGTGGACCGTTAAACTGCACCCGCGCACCAAGTCCCAATGCCTCTGCCTGCGCCTGCAACGCCGCCGCCAGGTCACCACCGCCGACAATGCGGGCGCGCCAGCGCATCTTCGTGGGCAGTTGGGCCAGCGCCTCCAGCAGGTGCCGCACGCCTTTCTTTTCGATCAAGGAACCCACATAGAGAATGCGCAAACCTTCTCCGTCAGGCGACTGATCCGGGGCTTCAGGTGCAGGGGTTCGGGTCTGCTCAGCAACCACGCCACAGCGGATCAACTTCAAGCGTTCTGTCGGAAACCCCTCCAATTCGGACAGGAAGCGGATGTTATAGGCGCTGATTGAGCGGATGAATCGCGCGGCCTGTGCCTTGTCTACCAGCATCGCCTGACTGACAAAGATGTCATTGGCATGGGCCGTAAAGCTGAACGGCACGCCGCCCACCTGCGACGCAATAAAGGCGGCATTGGCCGGGTGGCCGGCAAATTCTCCATGCACATGGTCGATGCCCTGCGCCCGGCACCAGCGCCCCAGCGCGACGGCCTTGGGATAGAGCGCCGCCACCGCCAGCCCGCGTTTGGGCTCGCGCCAATGGGCGCGGATCAGGCGCGCCGCCAGACAGGCCATCCGGCGCGGTGCGCGGATCCATTCGGCCAGCATTGGCAGCAGGCTGGAAGCCCCCAGATAGGGCAGGCTGAAGACCCGGTGCATCAGCGGCTCAAAGAAGGCATGGACCTTGTCGTGATGGCGATAGGGTTTGATATGAAACAGCCAGGGTTCATGACCCATGCGGTCATATTCCACAAGATTGCGATAGGCAAAGGTCTCGGTGATCTTGGGAAATTCGCTGACCACCACCAACAGCTTTCTGCGGTCGGCAGGCGCCATTTCAGCCCGTTCGGCGGTCTGTGTCACAACGCCGATTGTGTTCATGTCCGGCCTTTCAAGGATTTATTGACCTGGAACAGCGCCGCAGCCTGCGCGGTCAGAAGCCAGGTGTATTTGGTAAACTCGTTGGGCAGGAACAGGCTGACAATCAGATAGGCGCCAAAGGCATAGATCAGCGCTCGCGCCAAGACCCTCAGCTCGGCGTCAGCCGGTTCGCGCAAAACCGCCCGCAGCCGCGCCAGCCCATATCCCAGCATGAAAAAGAACGACAGCGAAGCCAGCCCCATCTGCACCGCAACCGACAGGAACATATTGTGCAATTCCCGCCCCAGCAGGGTACGCCCGGGCAGGTAGCGATATTCTGGATTTGTGAAATGATGCGGGAAATTGCCCGGCCCCACCCCCAGCACAGGGTTTTCGCCCAGCAGGTTCAGGCCAATCAGGTTATAGCTCCATCGCCGCCCCAGGGTCCAATCGCCGCCACTGCCGCCAAAGATCGACCAAAGCCGCTCCCAATATTCACCCGGAATAAAGGGCGATGCCAGCACCAGACCAAACAGCGCGCAGATGATCATCGGCGGCAGGAACTTCTCGTGGCGATAGCGCCACATCAGCAGCAGCCCAATAACTCCGTACCCAACCACCGCAGAGCGGGCAAAGGACAGGATCACCGCAAGGGTACCCAGAACCACAGTCGCCAGCATCGCCATACGCAGCCGGGGGCTTTCCAGTGCGTGCACCAGCGCAAAAATCACCCCGGTCAGCAATAACGAGGCCGCCGTGGTCGGGTTATAATCCGATCCGCCAGAAGAGCGGTCGAACCCTTCGGCGGTGCGCGCGGTGGTGGCGGCTTCGGCCTTGGCAATGCTGATACCGCCATACAGATCCAGAAACAGCAGCAGGGACGTCGCCAGCGATGTCGCCGCCAGCATATAAAGCAACAAACGGATGCGGGTCTTGGTCGCGGCAAAGACAATTACCAGAACCATCAAGAGATAAAGGCTGATGTATGTTTTCAACGCATCCAGCGCCTGTGCCTTATTGCTGGCAAACAGAGCGCTGACAAAGGCCAGAACCAGAAACACCAGACCCAATATTGCCACGGGCTCGCTCAGAAGCGTGCGGATCTGGGCACGCAACTGCGATCCGCGCAGGATCATCACCACCGCACAGGCCGCCGCCGTCAGCTTGAAGTAGGACAACGGAAGAAATCCAAAAAGCAGCTTTTCCACGGCATCCAGATGGGCAAACACCGCCAGCGACAGAACCCCCAGAAACGGATGCCAGAACAGCAAGAGACCCAGCATCAGACCGATTGGCATGGCGATAGTCAGGACCGGGTTGGCCAACAGTCCAACCAGCACTACTAACAGCCCACTGGCACCACCCCAGACAGCCGTCTGCCAGTCCTGTATCCGCGATGTCAGCCGTTTGCCAAACTCTCCCGTCATCACGGCGCCCCATAGCCCGAGGCCCCCAGAAGCCGCCGCCGTCGGCGTGCCGCCAGTGCCACAAGCACATGCCAAATCCAATGCCCCGATGCAGCCTGGGCACGGGCTCGTACGGCCAGCGCTTCGAGCCACAAAGGGCCCGGGCCAAAAGCGTGATCCTGCAGATGAATTCGGCTCAGGACTGTTGCGGCTTCGCCCACACGATTTTCGCCATTCCCGCCGGTCACCGCAGTGAACCCCGCGTCATAGGCTGCCTGCAGAGATACTTCATCACAGCGATCAAAGGGCCAGGCCATCACGTTCGGCGCGCGGCCCAGTACCGTCTCAAGTCGGCCATGGGCCTCGGTCAGCATGGCCGTAACACGGGCTCTAAACTCGGCCTCTGTTTCAGCCCGCCCATCCCGCCACCAGCGCCCTGCCAGCGCCGAGTCATGGCACGGCAATACGCAGCCCGGAGCCAAGATCTCGGGCGCAGTGGCCGCCTTGTACCAAAGCGATTTATTCCCTTCCCCCTTTGCCCAGCTAAGCGGCGCATGGGGTTTCCAGTCATCGCCCTGAACCGTTTCAGCAGGCGCATCCGACACTGGAATACGAGCATGATTGGTGCCATGGGCCTCAACCGTGAACAGCGGATCGGCATCCAAAGCGCGCAGCTCGGCGGCATTCATATAGCCTGCCCAGGCTGCTGCACCCTGGCTGCGGGCATCTTGGCGCAAACTCTCGCCCTCTGCGATGAAATCGGTGGAGGCAAAGAACATCGCAGGGGCAGAGAATTCCCGCAGGATGGGCACCGCAAAAAGATAGTTGTCCAGATAGGCATCATCAAACTGCAGCACCACAGTCCGGCGGGGCAGCGCAGTGCCGCTTTGGCGCGCCTGGATCAACTCCTGAGTCGCGATCACCCGCCAGCCCCCGGCCCGCAACGCAGCCAGATGGCAGCGCAGCACCTCAGGGCGCACCGAAGTATTGCGTGCCCAGGGCAGCCAACCTGCATCCGGTGACACGCTGTGATAGACCAGAATGGGCACACCGCCCGGTTGATACAGCTGCCAGGCAGCCCAGATCAGACAGGCAATACCCAGCAGCAAAGCCAGCAACGGCCCGTCAGCCAGAAGAGCAGCCAGCGCAACAGCCCCTCCCGCGCCCAAAATCAGCGCGGCGCGGCGAAACCCACGCTTTCGGGCCTGACGACGCCCTTCTGTCCCTGTGGCCGTCACGTCAACAACATTGCAAAGGTAGAGGGGCTGCGGCCATTTTCGGACACCTGCGCGCCCCCGGCCAAACCAATGACCTCGGCCTCATTGGTTCCGCCAGAGGCCAGGCCAATCACCAGATGGTGGCGCGACAGTGCAGACCAATCGGAAATCTGCGACACCGGCAACAGCGCCGTGACTGGCAGCGGCTCACCCTGCGCGTTTTTGCGCCCCAGAATCTTGACCACTGCCTGCATGACCAATTGCAGATCATTCGCATTGGCAGAGGCACCCTGGGTGGTGACATAGAGCGTATCGGTGGGCCAGCGTCCGCTGCCCTCGACCGCCAGACGATGCCCGACCTGCTCTGCAAAGGCCCGCAGCGCAGGTGTGGCAGCCCGGTCCCGTTTCACAACTGACTTCGCCGCCGACAGCAGGGCCGGTGTCAGACGCGGCAGACTGCGCGCGCCAAAAATCGCCCGCACATCCTCGCTGGTGCGCAGACGGGTGCCCAGAACATCACTGGCAAAGATCGGCACCAGCATCACCAGGCTGCCGACAATGAAACCAACAACCGTATTGAACATCACCATCGGGAACTTGGGATACACAGCGGGTTCAGCCGCACTGATGATCCGCACCTGCGACAGTTGCGCATTGCGCGCCAGTTCGGTCTGAATACGGCGTTCTTGCAGATCGGCCAGTTCGGTGCGCGTGTCAGCGATCCGTTGATCCACCGCCACAAAGGCCTCTTGCGCCTGTCCCAGATCCTGCAATGCCTGTTCTGCCGCATCCAGGTTGTCCTGCCTTTGCGCCTGGCGCACCCTGGCAGAGGCAAGGGCGCCACGGATCTTGACCAGATCCTGACGCAGCTGACGCGAGATCCCTGCATCCCCCTCGCGGGCAATCGCAGCAACCAGCGCCTCCAGCTGGGACTCGCGTTCCAAAAGCACCACATTGGCCTCTTCCAAGGCGTGCCGTGCGGCGCTGCGATTGTCCTGCCGATAACTACGTTCCGCAGCCAGGCTG
This sequence comes from Leisingera sp. S232, assembly GCF_049800895.1. Lineage (NCBI taxonomy): Bacteria > Pseudomonadati > Pseudomonadota > Alphaproteobacteria > Rhodobacterales > Roseobacteraceae > Leisingera > Leisingera sp. S232. The sequence continues at coordinate 19,660 of NZ_JBNAFX010000010.1, forward strand.
GAAACGCCAAGCTGTTTCTCCAGAGACCAGCGCTCTTCCAGCAGAAGTGCCAGCTTTGCCTCTTCATCTTCCTGCACCGCCTTCAGCGCGTCATCCACGCGTGCTGCATCACGGCTCAGCTCTTCCTGTGCGGCTTCGATATAGGCCTGTGCCAGAGCATTGGCCGCCGCCGCAGCAATCACCGGATCCGTGTAGGAAACCGAGGCTTGCAAGATATAGGAGCCTTCGACAATCTCGATGTTGCTGGCGCTGATCAGATCACTGATGTATTGCTCCCGTTCGGGCAGATCCACAAAATAACCAGAGTTCAGGATCCGCAACCATCTGAACACGGCCTTGCGCAGTTTTCCGATCACGCTGGGCGGATCAGAGGGCATATTGCCATCGTTTTGGCTGACCAGAATATCAATCGCACGGCCGGCAACCGGGCGCGACAGCAAGCGTTCGATATGCGACTGCGCAATGATCGTCGCAGGATTGAACTGGCTCACCCCCAGAAAGGCGCTGTTGAACCTCAGATCCTCCTGCGAGGGCTGCATATTCATGGTAACACTCGATTCATAGATCGGCATTTCCTTCAGCAACAACAGGCTCAGTACCAACGCCGCACCCGCCGAAAACAACGCTGTCTTCAGGATCTTACGGCGGAACAGGCTTAGAAGCTCAATGTAGTGGTTCAGCATCGGAGATCTTTCCGGGTGTCATTGGGTGAAAGGGGAAAACAGCGACCAAAGGCCTGCACCGGCAAAGGTCACCGCGCCAGGCGCGCAGGCATGGCTGTCTGTGCTCAGCTGGCCGGTTTGGGCCGCGGACAAACAATAGAATTCAGGCTCGCGGCGCAGGTCCTGTGCTGGTGGGCCCCAGGCAACAGATATCTCCTGCCCCGCCCCGCGCTGGATCAGGAAATGCCCGGGACGCTGCTGTGCAACAGTGGCCTGCGTATCCAGCAGCCGCCCCAGCGCGCGATAGGCAAAGACACCCGGTTTGGGCCGGGCCTTGGCGTCATAAAGTGCGGTGCGGGCATTGCCATAGGTGCTGCCGCCGGACTCGCCCAGCCGGAACCACAGGCAAAACTGCCCCCCCGCCGCCAGCACATTCAGATTGCGTTCAATGACCGCCCGAAAATGTGCTGCGCCACTGTACTCACCACCATAGTCCAGAGTTGGACCACCACATTCCGAGGAGACAACCGGCTTGTTGCTCAGACGTCGCAGCAGATCCAGACGCGCGCCATCCCGGTCTTCAGGGCCATAAAGATGTGCCGAAGCCACATCAAACGGCGCCTGCCGCAGCACGGGCAGAACCCTGTTGTCAATAATACTGGCCACCTTCTGGCCCTGTATCTCAGCCCTGGTCATCACCGTTTCCGAGGTCGCACTCCAACTTTGGCGCACGGAAAAATCAAACCCGTCGCGCGCCACCAGCAGCAGATCCATATTAAAGGCAGCCACGCCCCCCATCACAACGATGGCCTCAGGATCAGCGGCCTTGATCGCAGTGCGTGACGCGCTGACATAGGCAATCAAATCCGCTGTGCTGCCAGCCCAGCCCCCGGACCGGTTGCTGTCACTGATCCATTCATTGGCCACCTGCCAATAGCGCACTGGCGACGTAAGGCCGGGCATGTCATCACGGCCATCGCCGTCGTAACGCTCCACCACCGTTTCTACAAACCGCGCCCAATGCGCCAGATCCTTGGGCTGGGCGTTTTTGACCTTATGTGTCTGTTCGATGGTCGCCCAATCAGCATTGGATTCAAACGTCACAAAGGGCGTCAGCCCCAGGGTCTGCAAACCATGAATACGGCGGTCCAGGCCTGTGAAATCAAAATTGTCCCGCCCCTGCTCAAGCCATTTCCAGGCGGCAGAAATCCGCACGACACCAATGCCCGCTTCGGCGACATAGCGGTAATACTTGGGGTCACTTCCCGGAAATGCCAGCCCCAGCCGTGCATTGGGTGTCACCTGCAGCATGGACAGATCCACACCCCCAGACCCTGTGATCTGTTCCAAATCCCTGGCTTGGGCAGCACGCATTGGTGACAGTGCCGCGACCAGCAGCACAAACACCAGCGCACCTAAGACGGACCACCTCATTGCCCCAGCGGCTCGGTCGCGACGGTCACCTCCAGAATGTCACCGGGATGCAGCAACATATCGGCTCCGACCTCTTGCCGCCGCAGCCCGGTACCAGTCCGGCGATAGACCATATAGGTTTCGGTGCGTACCTTGGCGTCCATCAACAGCGCCGCCCCACCAAAGTTCTCGATAAAGACACGCGATTGTGCGATCCGAGCGTTCAATTCGGTGATTTCCGCCTCCAATTGGGTCAGCCGCACCGCAACATCGCGTGCGCGCGTGGCCTCGGCCAATTGCTGGCCCGCAATGGCCCGGTCCCGTTTCTGCTCGGCCGCGGCCTGCAGCCCGACCGCTTCCAGCTCCTCGCTGCGCAGGCTGGTGGCATCCTGCCGCAAATCCAGAACTTTCGACGCGATCGAAATGCGCCGCTCCAGCAATTCCTCTTGCTTGATCAGCTCATCCCGGGTCAGAGCCAGCTGCTCACCTATGATCTCCTGTCGTGTGCCATAGGCGTCGGCCTCGCTGGCAGCTAGCGCCTGCTGCGTTTGCCGGGCGGCTTTTTCCAGTATGCTTTGCTGGGTTTCGCGCTCCGCCAGCAAGGCCTGTGCCGCAACAAGTTCTGCTGCGACCTCACCCCCCACCAGATCCTCCATGGCTGCCAGAACCGGATCACGCCCGTCTGTCGGCTCCTGACCTGTGGTCGTCTCACCTATCAGGCGGCTGCGCTCCGCCAGCAATGGTGCCAAACGGGCCTCATATTGGGCCAGATCGCCGACTTCACTTTGCACCCGCATGGCGCTGCCACTATCGCCCGTTGGCAAGCCCCGTATCGCCCCGCCCGCCTCGGCCAGCGCGGCGCGAACGTCGGTGCCGGGGCGAAAAACAATTGCGCCGGGTTCCATTACATCCCCGCTCACAACAACGGGGCGCCAGTCGGCGACCTCCAGTGTTGTCGATACCGGTTCGTCAAAAAACACCCCAAGGCGGGCCTCGATACGGGTTTCCAGTTTCGCCGGGCTGAGATCAGCAGCCTGGATAGACCCGATCAGATGCATCGAGATCGTGCCATCGGTGCGAATACGATACTGCTTGGAAATATCGGGCCGCGCGAAAACCGAAACTTCAATTCGATCCCCCGGCGCCAATAAATACTCCTGTGCTCCTGCCTGCGTCACTGACGCCAGCGCGAGACATATGCCTAGCGCATAGCCTGCCCCCAAAAATCGCATGTTTACTCCGCAATTTGCCCACAAATGGGATATTACTGCTGTTACGAGGTCGCGACTATGTTTGAAAGTTAATTTATTAACGCAGTATTGCAGCGTCGGAACAGTCGTGGAAAAGACCAGTGGCGCAGCTCCCGACCACGTCACATCAAAGCCATGCCCAGCAAAAGGACATCTGATGCGCAGGAACATCGCCTTTTTCCTCCCGCATTTTGCCGCCGGCGGCGTCGAAACCGTGGTGCTGAAAGTCCTGCAAGGGCTGGATCGGCGCCGGTTCCAGCCGCATCTGATCCTTCAACAGCAGCGGGGCGAATTGCTGTGCCAGCTGCCAGCGGATGTCATACTGCACAGGCTGTCCCGCCCCAAACCTCCGGGCTGTATCTTTGAATTGTCCCGCCTGTGTGGTCAGGCAGATGTGCACCTGTTGGTGACTGTAACCAATGCCGTCAATCTTTATGCTTTGATGGCCGCCGCCCTGCCTTTTGGGCGCAACAAGGCCCGGCCGTGCACCTTGGTGATGGAGCACACGCCCCCGCTCGCCTTCCTGGCCGAAGCCAAACAGCCAGCGCTCAGACGCTTGGCCATGCGGCTGCTCTATCCCCGTGCCAATTTGACGGGTGGCCCCATCGACCAGATCGGAACGGATTTGCAGACGCTGCTGGGGGCGCATGCGCCGAAATTCACCTGTCTGCCCAACCCGGTGGTCGACACCATCGCCCCCTTGCGCCCCCTGCCAGATCGGGCACAGCACATTGTCTCTGTGGGCCGATTGGCGCCGGAAAAACGGTTTGATCTGCTGATCAACAGCTTTGCCCTGGCCCATGCCCAGCATCCCGACCTGCGGCTGACCATCCACGGTGAAGGCCCAGAACGCGCCAGGCTTGAAGCACTGATTGCCAGCAAAAATCTGACTGGCACAGTCACTTTACCCGGCTATGCTGACGACATGGATGCAGTCCACAGTGCCGCAGATCTTTTTGTCTGCACCTCTCGGCGCGAAGGGCTGGGCAATGCCATAATCGAAGCCATGGCGCGTGGCGTACCGGTGATTAGTGTCGATTGCCCCTTTGGCCCGCCGCAGCTGTTGCAAGGCGGGCGTGCCGGGCGATTGCTGTCCGATCACAGCGCTGCTGCGCTGGCCGCCGCCGTTACGGATCTGGCCCAGGACCGCGCCGCCCGCCAGCGTTACCGGGAGGCCGGGTTTGACGCAGTCACCGGCTTTGACGTCACCCATGCCGTTGCAGCCTATCAGGCGGTTTTTGATCAGGTTCTTGCCGCGCCCTAGGGGATCCGGCGCCACAGGGGGCGCAATATGGACGCATCACCTGGCCAGAAAACTGTTTCCTCAGGCCTTTATCACCCTATCCAGGCGGCGCATATTGATCAGGAACAGGATCAGCCAAAGCGAACCAGATCCAAAGACAGCAGGAATTCCATAGCCCCCCATGCAGTTGGACATCATCAAAGGCAAACCCTCCAATAGGGATCGTGACGACATCCTCCAACTGTCCGAGCTGAGTTTCGGAACCGAAGCCATTGAGCGCAAACGCGCTGCCTGGGACTGGATGTTTTCCGCGCCTCATGTGACATCAGACCAAGCGGCCAAAACCTATATGCTGCGCCAACAGGGGCAGTTGGTGGCGGTCGCAATCCTGTTGCCCTTTGTGCTGAAACAACAGGCAGACCTACAGCCATCCTATATGGTGGGCTTTATCAATGTGCATCCCGACAAGCGCGGTGCCGGGCTGCGCTTGATGCGCCAGTTCCTAGGCGAAGATCACTATCTGTGCGGCACGCCCAATTCGCCCAAGCTCGTGCCTTTGTATGGCCGCTTTGGCACCCATCAGCAAACCCCCCTGATCCGCCATTTCCGCCCCCTGCGCCCCGGCGCATTACTGGCCAAGAAACTGCAGCTTTCTGCCGCCGTCGGCACACCCGTTGATCTCCTGTGGAAGCTTGCAGGCAACCTCAAACTGCCCAACAAAACAGGCACAGGATCGGTCCAGGAGATCCCCCGTTTTGACAAGCGGTCTGACCAGCTATGGCAGCATATCAAAGAGGATTTCGATCTTGTTTTCACCCGCGACGCCGCGCTGCTAAACTGGCGCTATGCCGAATTTCCAATCCCGGGCTATAGGCTGTTTTACGCTCTGGACGCTGCGGGCTCTGTACAGGGGCATATGGTCACCAAAGAACGGCGCAGCAACAGGCGCCATCAATTGTCGATTGTCGATCTGTTCTGCCGCCCCGGCGACATGGACACATTTGCCAGCCTGACCCGCACAGCCATTTCCCTGGGTACAAAACGCAACGTGGAAACACTCACGGCACTGTCCGGACAATATTGCTGGACCACCAAAGCATACAAGACCGCAGGCCTGTTCACATCCCGCCAATCCGGCGCTGTCCTGCGCAACTTCGACGCCAATGGCCGTTGCACGACAGAAACCGATTTGGCCCGGACGCCGCTGTTTTTCACCGAAGGCGACATGGACACCGATTTCTAGAGAACCTCGCAATTCTTCATAAGGCCCCCATCTAAATCGAGCGCAACACGTGTACAGGACCTGTTGCGCATGTCACGGCGCCACCGTGACAAGCGCGCAAGGCCCACACAATCAAAACCCAAGACAACGCCAAAGGTCTCAGACCATCCATCCGTTCGCGACGCATCTGCACGTCGGCCGGATCATCGGCGCAGCCATAAGCGGCGCGCCGATCACACGGGTTTGGCGTCGCTCCAAGGCAGCAACGCTTTGATGTCCCTCTGTTTGTGTCCGCCTGCGATGACGGACAAGACATCTGACAGACACAGGCGCCAAAGCGCAGATTGTGAAGAAAATAAGCCCTTCCTGCGGCCTTCCAAAGAAATCATTCGTCGCCCTGTCCAACAAAGCCTCAAAGTAGTCCAATTATTAATAGAATCTTAATGGAAAACATCCTTCAGCAAGGATCGGAACGACATCCGGTTCTTAGAAACTCTGAAGGTTTGGATCGTCGCAACTGATTGCTGCGGTGACCCAAAAATGGTTTGAACTATGACCCATGTCGGTTTTCGGCCAGCACATCCGCTGGCGTATCGTCTCTACAATATTGCTGTTGCCACAGCGTTGCTGGTTGCTAGTTTTCCTGTTTTCTTGAGCGTGGTTATCCTGCTTCTGGCCACGCAAGGACCTTCGATTTTCTATCGCGGAGAGCGGATTGGCCGGAATTTCTCGCTGTTTCATATCCTCAAGTTCCGCACGCTGTGCGACAAACGCGCTGCCGCGCTCACCAAGGATCGTACCTTGCCCAAGGATGCGGATATTTTCACGCCGCTTGGTCGCTTTCTGCGCGACACCCGCATAGATGAGCTGCCTCAGCTGCTGAATGTGATCAAAGGCGACATGAATATCTGCGGCCCGCGCCCGGTTCGCGCTGAAATTCGCGCCATTCATATGACGTCCATCCCCGGATATGATACCCGGTTTGATGTCCGCCCCGGACTGCTGGGCCCAACGCAGGCCTATTTTGGCCACGGCAGCAGCAAGCGCATTCGCGCCCGCATGAACAATGCCAATGTGTCCCGTCCGGTCTCGCTACGTGCAGAGATTGCCCTGACCCTTCGCATCATTTTCTCGATGATCGCCCGGATTCTGCGGGTTCTGGGGAATAAATTCCTGCCTGACGCTCTGAAGGCCCCTGTAACGCGGGCGGATCTCACCCTGACCACACTTGACCCTAAAAATGCGCGCGGGCCCTGCTATGATGTCCAGTCGTTCGAACGTGATACCGTCAAGATTCCAGCCATTCTGTCCCCCTCGACAACCCGTGCCGAATTGACCGTGCGCCTGCGCAATGGCGGGCTGCGTCGCGCCAATCTGCAACTTTTTTCCACAGAGACGGCGGGTCACTATATCTTTGAACCCACAGATGAGACCAGCGCCTATGTGGTTGATCGCTATGCGCTTGGCAATGTAGTGGTGCCAGCAGCGGTGAACCGCATCGCAATCTCTGCGGCCCCCAATCCCCTGCTTGGAGCCAAACTTATGGCATCAGGGAACAAGTCCTAAGGCAGTTGCTTGGTGACCCAGTCCTCCGTGCATACCTCCGGGCCAGCAGCCCCCAGTACCGTTCCCAAATCACGGCGGTCACTGGTCTCCAAGGGGCTGGCTCAATTTTCCGGTCAGGCGCTGGGGCTGCTTCTGGCGCTTGTGGTCGCCCATCTGATTGCACGAAGGCTGGGGGTAGGAGCCGAGGCAGATGCCTTTGTCATGGGGCGGCGATTGATCACGGCGATCACCGAAACCCTGCATCAGATCATCGGCTTTGTGTTTATGCCCATGGTGGCAGCACAGGTCATCGCCGGGGGAACAATCTGGTCCATCCTGCGCAAATCTGCGGGCCCCGTGTTTCTGGCTGGAGGGGGTCTTGCCGTTGGGCTGATCGCAGCCGCGCCTGTTCTGGTGCCTCTGATCGCTCCCGGATTTGACAGCACAACCCGCGTCCTTGCCACCCAGATCATGCAGATCTTTGCGCTTGCGGTGCCCTTTGCTGTCATGACCACGGTGCTGTCCTGCTTTGGCAATGTTCATGGCGCTTTCGGCAGTCTTGCCACCATTAAACAAGCTCCGCGCCTGGCCGTTGCACTGGCGCTTGCCACTTTGGGCAATGTCGCTGTGAATGCCTCATGGGCCTTTACGATAGCCAGTGGTGCTGCGTTGCTGCTCACATTTGCTGTCACACTGCAGATCAGCCGCCACAGCCACACCGCCCCCAAACCAAAACCCGCCAAACCGCAGAGGGCAGCCCATGCCCGGCGCTGTGTGGCCGCCGCCCTGCTCGCGGTGGCCGCACTGGGGTTCCTGTGGCTGGAAACCGCCATTGCCGCGGCCCATGGAACAGGTGGCGTGGCGATGCTGGATTTTGGCCAACGTTTGGGCGCTTTGTTGGGCAATACGCTGGCTACTGCACTGGCGGCAGTGGTCTTTGCCGATCTGTCCCGCCGCATGGCGACAGCTGATCCTGATCTGGATCCCGCTGCCCTGTTTCAGCAGGCGCTGGTCATTGGGCTGGCGCTGGTCCTGGTGATCGCCTGTGGCGTGGCCCTGAATGCGTCCGCCTTGGTAGAGCTGCTTTTGGGGTATGGTGCCTTTGCCACTGGGGCGGATCGCGCCGAGATTGTGGCGCTGACCCAGATGATGGGTTTTGCACCTGTTTCGGCGCTGGTGCTGCGCATGATGCTCATGCGCATTGTTGCCGATAGCGACCTGCCGTTGGTAAGACTGGTGGGCATAGCAATAGGTGCGGATCTGCTGGGCCGCTTGGTACTGTTTGAACTGCTGGTTCCGCGCATGGGGCTGACCGGCATTTCCCTGACCCTTATCCTCAGCCCTGTTCTACCGGCCTTGTTGTTGCTGTTCTTGCTGCGCTCTCGACGCATTTTTCAGTCCCGGCAGTTCTCTGTCACCCCTTTACGACCTTTACTGGCAGCGTCAGCATTCTGCGCTCTGACACTGTTGCCAGGAGCTTTGTTGGTTCCACAGATCCTGTCTACGGCTGATCCAAAAACCCAGGCCCTGTTCCAACTTGGGGCTTCTGGCGGCGCAGTGCTCCTGGTGATCACGCTGGCGGCACGCTTTCTCAAAATACGCCCCACCCTGTCCAGCCGCCCTACCTCGACTGCATAGAGTTCGGCACTCCGGCGGCTGGCGCAACGACGGATCCAGTCGTCCGGCTGCGGCCGGAGTACCGCAATCGCCTTTGGTCATATGATTTCGTGAATCACCGGACAGACAATGGCAGAGCGTTCCGGGTATTGAACATCTCATAGAATTTCAAAGCCAGTAGATGACAAGTATGGCAACAAGTTTTATGGGGCCGAACCCCAAGGGCATCAGCAACTTCTGCAGGACAGACGGCTCCGGTAATCCGTGATTTGCCGCCCTTCGGGCACCACGGCCATCGAAGGCGGCAGTGCAAAACCACAAACCTGCGCCTGCATCTGCAGCAGCCAGGCGGTCAGCCAGCTGCCCTTAAACCCGGTATGCCCGGTCACAAACACACGGCGGCCATGCCAGAAGGCCTAAAAGAAAACCCAATTATCCACCAAACAAAGCCGGTGTTAAACGATGCAGTTGAAAACTAAATGGAAAACATGCTGACTTATTAAGTTGCGCTATTCAAACCGCACCACTTAGGAAATCGCGCAGTAGGCCAATATTGCTTGTCCCAGGACTTTTCGGAGGTAAGCATGATCACAGAATTGAAATCGGTGCGGGACATTTGGAAGAAGATGCCAAGTGAACGCCACGCTCGTATCTTCTTGGAAGAGATGATCTGGCCGTCTGGTCGTCATTGCCCGCATTGTGGCAGCCTCAGTTCAACACCCATTCGCGGACGGTCTGCTCGCCCGGGTCTCTACCAATGCGCCGAACGGGAATGTCGCCTTCAATTCACGGTCACCACAAAGACACCGATGCATGCCACGAAGCTGGATCTTCGGATCTGGATTGCAGCCATCTTTCTGGTGCTGACCTCCAGCAAGGGAATCTCCTCTGTCGTTATGGCGCGGATCTTAGGAGTGAATCAAAAGACAGCGTGGAAGCTGGGCCATGCGATCCGGGAGCTGATGGATGACCGTGAGGCTGTTTCCGCCAGGTTGGCCGGCGTTGTCGAAGTGGACGAGGCATATGTCGGTGGCGCGCCGAAGTTCAAGAAAGGCGTGAAGAACAAGCGGGGTCGAGGCACAGGCAAGCCCATGGTTCTGGTCGCGGCGGATCGCACTGGGCAGGCAAAGGCGACTCTGATCCCGAATGCGCAGGGTGCGACACTCGGGCCGATCATGAAAGAGTGGATTGATCCTTCATCGGCCCTCATGACCGACAGCAACACCGCTTATCGGAAGATCGGTCGGAGCTTTGCATCACACCACACTGTCAACCATGGCAAACGACAGTATTCGCGGCCTTCCAAGGGAGCGCATATCAACACCGTGGAGGCTGTGAACTCTCAAGTGCAGCGCGCCCTGATTGGTGTTTACCATCGCTTGGGCCGACAACATCTTCAAAGATATCTGGACGAAATTCTGTGGCGCTGGAACCATCGCCAGCAGGACGTGAAGATCAGGAACCAGAAAACATCATCTGGAACAAAGACGATTGCAACGACGGTCTGGAAACCGATCCCTGTCGTTGAGCAGATGCGGGGATTGCTCTGTTGTGCAGTCGGTCGGCAGGTTCGCAGAACACCCCAATGGGGGTTGAGTTGGCCATAGTTTTTGCTTGGTGGATCTGGACATTATGTGCGGCTACATAGGCCGATAGTTGCGGCGCACTCAGCGATGGAGTTTATTTGGGCTTGAGCGAAAAGCTGTGACGAGAGTTGGTAAGATGAAAGAGACCAGTCCATACAGTCGAAAAGATCTCCGGCGGGCGGTGAATTGTGCGGCGATCCTTGGATGGCTGGCAATTGTGGGACCTGCACTTATTGCAAATCCTTTCATTTTGCCTTGGGCCGCAGTTTTTGGCCTTCCAATTGCATTTGCCACTTGTTGGGCTATTGGAGCACCGATCCTACTACGTCTCATGAGAAACGCCATTTCATGGCTTGCTGCCGGTGTTTGGGGCGGCGTAATCGCGTCCATCATTGCAGCTATCAGTATTGCCATTGGACGGTATCAAGGTTGGCGCCAGTCGCTGAACCCTAACTTTAACTCGCAAATTGGCGGAGGAGAATTTGTTCGGTCTGTTGACGGCATTCTCACGCCATACGGGTGGTGGGTTCTTGCACAAAACACAATGCAGTTCATACTCATCGGCATTGTGATTGCATTGATTGTTAGGTGGCGTATCGGCCAGGGGGCGCAGGCAAACAGACGTTCTGACTGAGTAACGTCGCTGAAGGGCGTTTATTATGATACGCCGTGCATCGCTTTGTTTGGTGGATAATAGGGAAAGAAAATGGTTGCCAAACCCGAAACACCACTTCCCGGTACAGGAAAACTAGCCCTGCCAGCATATCCCCAAATTTCAAGTGAGATTTTCTTTGATACTGGAAATCGGCGGCAAACCGATCCTGTGGCACATCATGAAGACCTACAGCACTCATGGGCTGACGGATTCCATCATCCTGTGTGGCTACAAGGGGCACATGATCAAAGAATATTTCACCAACTACCTGCTGTACAACGCCGATGTGAGCCTGGATCTGGGAACCGGTGATTTCAACATCCTGAACCATTCCGCTGAACCCTGGCGTATCACCATGCTGAGCACCGGCGAGCTGATCCAGACCGGCGGCCGCCTGGAGTTCTTCTCCGAGGCCACCGCCCGGGCGCTGCGCCAGGAACGGGCGGCGCAGGGTCAGGGTCACGACGGCGGTGCCGATCTCATCGCCGGCAACAATGTCTATGCCCATGTGCCCGACATCAATGATTTTACCCGCGCCCTGCAGGCCCAGGCTGATCACGCCGCAGACAGCCTGCTAGACTTTTTGACAGGCTGCAAATCGCGCGGCGAAACCGTAGCGGCCTATGGTGCCGCAGCCAAAGGCACCACGCTGTTGAACTATGCCCGTGTCAGCGCGCGACTGTTGCCCTATGTCTGCGATGCCGCGCCGTTCAAACAGGGTCGTTTCCTGCCCGGCAGCCATATCCCGGTGCGCCCGGTGGAAACGCTGCGAGAAAACCCGCCACAGCATCTGTTGATCCTGCCCTGGAACATCAAGGAAGAGATCGCCGCAGATCTTGCCTGGCTGGCCAGGGACCACGGAACCCGCTTCTGGACGGTTATGCCGGAACCCACTCAGCTGGAACCGTCCGCCGCAACGCAAGCGGCCTGAATTACGGCTGCAATAAACCTGTACTTGTACATTTTTCACTTAGATAGGATCCATCCTTTATGTCAGACCTGAAACTCAGCATCTGCATTCCGACCTATAACCGGGCTAGGTATCTGGAAACTGTGCTTGTGCATCTGCAGGAGGTGGTGGCTCAGCTGCCGTTCGAGACCGAAATCATAGTCTCCGACAATGCCTCTGATGACAATACGCTGGCGCTGTTGGAAACGTCGCGGGCGCTGCTGCCTTTGACGATCCTGAAGCAAAGCGAAAACATTGGGGCAGTGCCCAACATGCATGCGGCGCTGCGTGCCGCAAAGGGCACCTATTTGGTCTATCTGGCCGACGATGACCGGTTGCGCGTCGAGGCCTTGCAGAACGCCATTTCCATGCTGGATGCCAATCCGGCGGCCAGCGCGCTTTACGCCCCCTGGCAGATCAAGGATTTGGTCGGCGGCCATGCGACCAGACAGTTCTACCGACAGCCCAGAAATGTCACCATTTCCCAGGGCAACTACAGCCAGCTGCTGGAGCATATTGCCGAACACAAAATCTACTCGGAGATCTGCATCCTGCGCCGGGAGGTCTTCAAAGCGCTGAACCCAATTGCCAATGATATTGCCTTCTGGGCCTTCACCACCCCTGCCGAATACCTCGGTGCCGGGGATCTGATTTATGCGCAGGACCCGTTCTATTGCTCCATCAGTCGCCATTTCGTAGGCGACAACCGCGCGCAACTGGGTTTGAGCGAGGCGATGACAGCCTGGGACACTTATCGCGGCGGTCTGGAAGTGCTGCATGGGCTGGCGCTGGCTCATGGCGGCCTGACCAAACCCGCTATGGTGGCGGAGTTTATCCGTAACCACCCACTTGAACGCATGCACACCGCGCTCAAGCTGCGGCTGCAACTGGGCGGTGATCCGCTGGAGAGTTACACCCTGGCTGCGCGGCTGCGGGGGGTGGGCCTTGGCAGCCAGCTACCTGCTCCGATGGAGCAGATCCGCAGCACCGCGGCCTTGTATTTTGCCTGTGTCAAACTGCCGGAAACCCTGAGGGCAGAGAGTGTCACGATCATTGGCAATTGCCCCGAGGATACTTTGCAGCAACTGGCCGGTATCACCAACCTGCCAGTGCGCCGGGCGCAACAGGCCAATGGTATCGGGGCGCGGGATGTGGTGCTGGACTTCAGCTGCCAGGACGAGACGCTGCTGGAAGCCGCCCGGACCAGCGCGCTGGCGCATGTCACTGACACCCAGCTCCAACAGAAATTTGCATGACCCGGGGATGCGGATGGCCATGACACGCATTCTTCTCACCGGCTCCACCGGATTTGTCGGCCGGGCTGTCACCCGCCAGTTGCGCCAGGGCGGCCATGAGCTGTGCCATGTCATCCGGCAAGGATCGGCAGAGCGCATATGCACTCCGGAAAACCCTGATCCGCAGGCCGTCCCGGACCACATTATCGAAGTGCAGGATCTGTTTGCACAGCCAGCCGAATGGTGGGCTGACACCGCCCGGGGGTATGACATGGTGCTGCATATGGCCTGGTACGCAGAGCCGGGCAAATACCAGACGTCGCTTCGCAATCTGCACTGCGTGGCAGGCACCATGGCCCTGGCCGAAGGTCTTCAGCAGGCCGGGGTGCCGCGGCTGGTCGGTTTGGGCACCTGCCTGGAATACGACCTCAGCGGCGGGCTGGCGGCGCCGGACACCCGGCTGGACCCAAAGTCCCCTTATGCCGCTGCCAAGGCCGCCTGCGCCACCGCGCTGCAGGCCGTGCTACCGGCGGCCGGGGTCTCCTTTCTGTGGGCCCGGCTGTTCTATCTGCATGGGGCAGGCGAAGACCCCCGGCGGCTGGTGGCATCACTGCATGCAAACCTGGCCGCAGGCCACCCGCTGGAGCTGAGCTGCGGCACCCAGATCCGTGACTTCATGGATGTGGATGCCGCTGCTGCCCTGCTGGTGCAGGACGCCCTCTCCGGGCGCAGCGGTGTCAGCAATATCTGCAGCGGCAGCGGCACCTCGGTGCGCAGCCTCGCTGAAAGCATTGCCGACCAATACGGGCGCCGCGATCTTCTGGTCTTTGGCGCCCGCCCTACCAATCCGGACGACCCTCCCTGCGTGATTGGCCGTCGCACCGCCGCGGCGCTGCGCAGCTCATCTTTCCCGACCCAAACACCTTGACCGACCGAGAGACTGATATCATGACCCACTTCAAAACCGAGATCGCGGGCCGCACCCAGAATATGAGCGCCAACGCTGCCCTGCAAAGAGCCTCCATGGATTTCCTGCGCAGCTCCGCCAAGGCGCAATACTCCTATAATTTCCACTGGATGGACCGCCCGATCATCCAGTACCCGCAAGATATCGTTGCGATGCAGGAGCTGATTTACGATCTGCGGCCGGATCTGATCATCGAAACCGGCATTGCCCATGGCGGCTCGCTGGTGTTTTCGGCCTCGGTTCTGGCAATGCTCGACATGGTGGACGCCATAGAGGCAGGAGAAAGCTTTGACCCGGCCATCTCCAAGCGCAAGGTGCTGGGCATCGACATCGATATCCGCGACCACAACCGCGCTGCCATCGACGCCCACCCGATGCGCTCCCGGATCGAAATGATCCAGGGCTCCTCGATAGATGCGTCGATCATCAGCCAGGTCCGCGAATTTGCCGCAGGCTACAAAAAGGTGCTGGTCTGCCTGGACAGCAACCATACCCACAACCATGTGCTGGAAGAATTGCGCGCCTATGCTCCGCTTGCTTCCTCCGGCAGCTACTGCGTGGTATTCGACACGCTGATCGAGGATATGGAGGAAGGCACCTATAGCGACCGTCCCTGGGGCAAGGGGAACAACCCCTATACTGCCATCCAGGCCTATCTGCAGGAGAACAGCAGCTTCGAGATCGACAGCCAGATCCATGAACGCCTGCTGATCACCGTAGCCCAGAACGGTTTCCTGCGGCGCGTTGACTGACAGGCACTCTGTTGCAGCTCGCCTGACGGGTACCAGGGCTTTGATGCATAAAGGCTGTCCGCCGCTATCGCACCACGCATTGGTCCAGCCAAAACAAATCGCGGCAGCGGCGGGGGCTGCGGCTGGTCTGGTTCGACCGCGACCTGCCCCGGCTGGAAAACATCCGCAAAGGTCTGCCGCGAAGCTGTGATGGCAGAACGGGGCCAGCGCCCCTGCCCTCACCCCCCATTGGGGATCGCAGCTCGCCTGACGCCCGCACGGAATTCTTTCGGGGTTTTCAGGCCGCTCGACAAGCCCTGCCCTGTCTCATCCGCCACGCGCCGCCCTGCTGCACCATCCGCCAGGGCGAAAAAAACGGCACGGCCAGTTGCAAAACCATTCAATGTGTCCTTTCCTGACCTCTGAAGCGTTGGAATTTGACTGGCTGGGAAAGCTTGCTCAGAATAAGGGGGCGCGCTGGCACATGCCGCACAGGTCCGGATCCGCCGTTACATTGCCGCCGCAGCCACCTGCAGCCGCCGTCAGGCGAAGGCGTGCAAATCACTGCCCGGCTTGCAGAAACCCTCTTGATGCAGCTGAGCACGGATTGTAAGGAGACCGCCACCACACGGTCCCGCACCTGAAAAGGCTTCACCCCGAACCTTCAGCTTTGCACCTCTCAGCCCCTCAAATTCTGGACAGAAAGGCCCCGTGATGCTGCACCGGCTCCCCTTCTCCGATTTTCCGAAACACCCTGCACAGGGACCCAGCCGATGACCACCGGCGGAACCTTCGAAGGCCTCTATGGCCTGGACGCCTGGGGCGGTGGCATGCTGGAAGTGACCCCGGACGGCGCCGTGGCGCTGCGGCTGCCACAGGACCCGGACGCCAAGCCAACCCCGCTGCCCCAAGTGATCGCAGCGATCGAGGCACGCGGCATCTCTGCGCCGGTGGTGCTGCGGGTACAGCAGTTCCTGGAGCAGTCCCTGACCCAGCTGCACGACGCCTTCAACGGCGCGATTGCGGCGGCAGGCTACCAGGGCCGGTACCGCGGCGTCTTTCCGATCAAGGTGAACCAGCAGGCTGAGGTGATCAGCCATCTGATGCGCGCAGGCCAAAAATTCAATTACGGGCTGGAGGCAGGCTCCAAGCCGGAACTGATGATCGCCCTGTCGCAGCCCTTGCCCGAAGATGCGCTCTTGATCTGCAACGGTTCCAAGGATGAGGCGTTTATCCGGCTGGCGATCCTGTCGCGCAAGCTGGGCCATAACACCGTCATCGTGATCGAAACGCTGGACGAATTCGACATTATCCGTCGGGTGGCGGAAGATCTGGATATTCGCCCGCTCCTGGGGGTGCGGGTCAAACTGACTGAGCGCGTCACCGGCAAATGGCAGGAAAGCTCTGGCGACCGCTCCACATTCGGGCTTGGCGCGCATGATCTGGTGACGCTGATGGACCGGCTGCGCGACAGCGGTTTCCTGGATTGTCTGGTGCTGCAGCACAGCCATCTGGGCAGCCAGGTGCCCAATATCTTTGACATCCGCCGCGCCGCGGATGAGGCCTGCCGCTTCTTTGTGGAACTGACCCGCATGGGCGCACCGCTGACCCATATGGATCTGGGCGGCGGCCTGGGTGTGGACTATACCGGGGCGCGTCGCCCGGATGAAAACTCCGTCAACTACACCGTCGACGAATACTGCACCAACATCGTTGAAACCATCCGCTATGCGCTGGATGAGGCGGGCATCGATCACCCCACCATCGTCACCGAAAGCGGCCGCTTTGTGGTGGCGCATTCGTCGATCTTCATTTTCGAAGTGCTGGGCGCCACGCTCTATGATGCGCCGCAAAAACCGCAGGTGCAGCCCGGCGACCATCATCTGGTCTCGGATCTGATGGCGGTGGAGGCCTACGTCAGCGGGCCTCGTTTTCAGGAGGCGCTGAACGACGCGATCTACTACCGGGATGAGCTGCGGGCACTGTTCCGCCGCGGCCAGATCGGGCTGGCACAGCTGGCGCGCGCCGAACAGGCGTTTCTGTATCTGGCGGGCCTGTTCAAATCCGCCGCCCGCAGCGATGAAAGCCTGGCCGAAGCCGCCGGCGCGCTTGGCGCCTTCACCGACCACTATCAGGGCAATTTCTCGCTGTTCCAGTCGCTGCCGGATGTCTGGGCCATCGACCAGCTGCACCCGATGATGCCGCTGCAGCGCCTGAACGAAGCCCCCCAGCGCAACGCGATCATCACCGACATCACCTGCGACAGCGACGGCAAGCTGGATCACTTCATTCTGGCCGACGGCACCTCTGGCGCGCTGCCAGTGCATGACCTGCGCGAGGATGAGCATTATCTGATCGGCGTGTTCTTCGTTGGCGCCTACCAGGAGACGCTGGGCGACTTGCACAACCTCTTTGGCGACGCCAATGTGGTCACCATCTCGCTGGACGGCGCGGGCGGCTTTGACATCGAACACGAGACCGAGGCCGACACCATCGCCGAGGTTCTGTCTTATGTGGAATACGACCCGCGCCAGTGTCTGGACACCTTCCGCAAGCGGGTGGAACGGGCAGTGAAATCCGGCCGGGTCAACGCCGCAGAGCGCCGCCAGATGATTGCCGCCTACAAGGACAGCCTGGCCGGCAGCACCTATTTCGACTGAAACCGCCCCCCGGCTGACCACCCAGGGGCATATCGGAACACCGGGGCCACGGCCCCACTGCAAAGGAAAAAACACATGGAAAAGGTTCTGGTTGTTGGCGCCGGCGGCGTCGGATCGGTATCGGTCACCAAGATGGCCATGCACCCGGAGATCTTCAAGGAGATCACCCTGGCCAGCCGCACGGTCTCCAAATGCGAAGAGATCGCCGCCAACGTCAAGGCACGCACCGGCGTCACCATCCGCACCGCCCAGCTGGATGCGATGAACGTCGCCGACACCGTGGCGCTGATCAAGGAAACCGGCGCCGAACTGCTGGTGAACCTGGCCCTGCCCTATCAGGATCTGGTGCTGATGGACGCCTGCCTTGAGGCCGGCATTCACTATCTCGACACTGCCAACTATGAACCCGAGGACGAGGCCAAGTTCGAATACAAATGGCAGTGGGCCTATCAGGAACGCTTCAAGGCCGCGGGCCTGACCGCGATCCTGGGCGCGGGTTTTGATCCGGGCGTCACCTCGATCATGGCCACCTGGGTGCGCAAGCACAAACTGGACGGCATCCGCCTGATCGACGTTCTGGACTGCAACGGCGGCGACAACGGCAAGCCGTTTGCCACCAACTTCAACCCGGAAATCAACATCCGCGAAGTCACCGCCCCGGCCCGCCACTGGGAAGGCGGCGCCTGGGTCGAAAGTCCGGCGATGACGCATAAATACGAATTCGACTTCCCCGCCGTGGGCAAGAAGAACATGTATCTGATGTATCACGAGGAGCTGGAGTCGATGTCGACCCACTTCCCCGAGATCGAACGCGCCCGCTTCTGGATGACCTTCGGCGATGCCTACATCAACCACGTCACGGTGCTGCAGAACGTCGGCATGACCGGCATCGAACCAGTGATGCACAACGGTCAGGAAATCATCCCGCTGCAGTTCCTGAAAACCGTGCTGCCGGACCCATCCGAACTGGGTGAGCTGACCAAGGGCAAGACCTGCATCGGCGACATCATCACCGGCCCGGCCAAGGACGGCGGCGCCGAGAAGACCTATTACATCTACAACATCTGCGACCACGAGGAATGCTATGCCGAGGTCGGCAGTCAGGCGGTGGCCTATACCACCGGCGTGCCGGCGATGATCGGCGCTGCGATGGTGATGAACGGCACCTGGCGCGCGCCGGGCGTGTGGAACACCGAACAGCTGGACCCGGACGCCTTCATGGACATGCTGAACACCGACGGCCTGCCCTGGCAGGTGGTCGAACTGGACGGCCACCCAGAGTTCTGATCAGCTTCGGCTTTTCTTGCACAAACGCCAGTCGCACAAGCGGCTGGCACGCGCCTGCCCGCCCCACGGCAGGCGCGTTCCGCCTCCGCCCGGGCAGCCGCTCAGCTCTGTTGTGCTTACCGGGCCTCTGGATCAGAGAAACCCATGGACATCAAAGCCCTCTCCACCCAAAGCTTCGCCGCCTTCGACCTGCACCGTGTGCCCTCCCCTTGTTTCGTGGTGGATGAGGTCGCGGTGGAACGCAACCTGACGATCCTGAAACAGGTGGCCGACGCCTCCGGCGCCAACGTCCTCCTGGCGCTCAAGGCGTTTTCGATGTTTGCCGTTGCCCCTTTGGTGCGGCGCTACCTGTCCGGCACCTGCGCCTCCGGTCTGTACGAGGCACGGCTTGCGCGCGAGGAATTCGGCGGCGAGGTCACCACCTACTCGGCCGGCTTCAAGGCAGACGACCTGCCGGACATCATCCGCCTGTCGGACCACCTGATCTTCAACTCCCCAGCCCAGCACCGCCGCTTTGCACCGCTGATTTCTGATGCCCGTGCCAGCGGCGAGAGCATCTCTATCGGGTTGCGCATCAACCCGGAGCATTCCGAAGGCTGGAACGAGAAATACGACCCCACCGCCCCCTGCTCGCGCCTTGGCACGCCCCTGTCGCAGCTCAGCGATCAGGACTGGGACGGCGTCGAGGGCCTGCATATGCACACGCTCTGCGAACAGGGGTTTGAACCGCTGCAGCGCACCTTTGCCGCATTGGAAACCAAAATGGGCAGCCGCCTGTCCAGCCTCAGATGGATCAACCTCGGTGGCGGCCACCACATCACCATGCCCGACTATGACCGCAACGGGCTGATCGCCCTGATCCGCCACATCCGCGAAACATACGGCGTTGAAGTCTTCATCGAGCCGGGCGAGGCCGTGGCGCTGCACTCCGGCATTCTGGTGGGCGAGATCCTGGATGTGGCCGAAAACGCCATGCCACTGGCGATCACCGATATCTCCGCCACCTGCCACATGCCCGATGTGATCGAAGCCCCCTACCGCCCCGACCTCCTGGGCGAAGTCTCGGACGTGCCGCCGCACCGCTTAGGCGGGCCGTCCTGTCTGGCGGGCGATGTGATCGGTGACTACGGCTTTGCCAGCCCGCCGCAGCCCGGCGACCGCATCGCCTTCCTCGACCAGTCGCATTACTCGATGGTCAAGACCAACACGTTCAACGGCGTTCCCCTGCCCGCGATTGCGCTGTGGAACTCCGACACTGATGCGCTGAAACTGCTGCGCACCCCCTCCTATGACGATTTCAAGGACCGCCTGTCATGACCTATTTCCTCGAAGGCGAACTGAGCGACGCCGAACGTGATCCCGCCACCGCCCGCTTCCGGGTGATCCCGGTGCCACTGGAGCGCACCGTCTCTTATGGCGCCGGTACCGAGGGCGGCCCCAAGGCCATTCTGGAAGCCAGCGTCGAACTGGAACGCCTCTACCGCAATGCTGAGCCCTGCGCCGCAGGCATCGCGACCGAAGACGCGGTCGACTGCACCGGCCCCCTGCCCGAAGTCATGGAGCGCATCGCCGCCCGGACAGAGGCCGCGGTGGCCGCAGGCGCGGTGCCGGTCACCCTGGGCGGCGAACATGCGCTCAGCTACGGCGCGGTGCGCGGTGTGGCGCGCGCATTGGGCCGCCCCATCGGCATCGTCCAGATCGACGCCCACGCCGACCTGCGCAAGGCCTATCAGGACGAACGCCACTCTCACGCCTCTGTCATGCAGCTGCTGGCCGAGGAAGACGGCTTGCCGATCGCCCAATACGGCGTCCGCGCCATGAGCCAGGAAGAGGTCGACCGCCGCGCCGCCTGCAAGGTGGTCTTTATCGACGCAGAGGAGCTGGTCACTGGCAACATCCAGTCCGTCACCCTGCCCGAGGATTTCCCGCAGGATGTCTACGTCAGCTTTGATGTGGACGGTCTGGACCCGGCGATTCTGCCCGCCACCGGCACCCCGGTGCCCGGCGGCCTCGGCTATTATCAGGCACTCAACATTGTGCGCTCTGCGCTCGCAGGTCGCAATCTGGCAGGCTGCGACGTGGTAGAGCTGGCCCCGGCAGAAAACAGCCGTGTCTCGGATTTCACCACTGCCCAGATCACCTATGCGCTGATGTCTTTTGCAGCCGCCACGTAACGCACCCCTGGCCGGGGACTTCCGTTTCCGGCCACCTCCCCTGCCCCTCTGCCCTCCTGTTCCAACGCCAGCAGCTAATGTCCCGGCGCCGACCACCGGTCTGACCAACCTGCAAGAATGCCGGTCCACGGCCTTGGCATCTTTCCTGTTAACTAGAGTCTAAATAGGGAAAATTGCTGAGTTTCCCCGCTCCATAGCCCAATTTTTCAGATGTCCCGGTGCTGGACCTCGGCAGCTGGGCTCCCGCCACTTTGGCCAATCTCTCACCAGTTTTACGCTTGCGGCACACGCTTTAAGCAGTATTGTTCCTTAACCTGAGTAAACCACTAGGGATTTTACCATGTTCACCGGATCGGGCCGCTTTGCCCCCCTGGATGCTGCCAGACACCTGCAGCTCTGCATGCGCTTTTGGCGCGCAGAAATCCAAGACAACCGCGCCGGATCTGGCAGGGTTTCGACCGATGACATGGCGGTCTGCAGCCGCCTGATTCCAGAATCTTGACAAAACAAGTTGGTTTTCTTAACCCCTAGCCGCAGGTTTCGCTGCGAAACCACCCCAGCAAGGCACTCCCTGCCCCCCCTCAGGGACCACCCAGCCAAATCCGAGAAACTGACGCCGCCCTTTGCGGCACCTCTTGTTGGAGACCGGTCCATGACCCTTCGTCTGCCTGCAGCCGCGGCTGCCTTTCTGCTCATGGCCCCCTTCGCCGCCGCTCAGGACACCCCCCAAGCGCCCGTGCCTGCGATCAGTGTCCAAGCCCCCGAAGCAGCCGGAACCGCACCCCTACCCTCTGCCACTGGCGCCCCTGCTCTTCCGGCGGAGGCAGATACCGCCGCAGCCGACCCAGTGGCCCCCCCCGCTCCGCAGCCCGTGGCAGAACCGACCGTCGTCCAGCCTGAACTGACGCAGATCGCCAATGACGCCTCCGCCAAGGCCGTGAAGTTCCTGCGCGACGGCGGCCCCTCCATTTGGGCCATAGCCGCGCTTTCGGTTATCACCCTGGCGCTGATCCTGTGGAAGATCTGGCGGCTGGCGCTGATCGGCGCCTGGTCCCGCGGCCTGGCCGCCGATGCCGTTGCCGCCTTCGAGCGCGGCGACCGCGCCATCGCGCTCTCCATCGTCCGCAACCGCATCGGGGTGCGTTCCAAAGTCGTCACCGCCGCGCTCACCGCCAGCGCCAACCTGCCAGAGGACCGCGCCCGCGAGGAAACGGCACGCGTTGCCAAGCTGCATCTGGCCAGCGCCGCCACCGGTCTCGGCGCACTGGAGCTGATTGCCACCATCGCGCCGCTGCTGGGTCTGCTCGGCACCGTTCTGGGCATGATCGCCGCCTTCCAGGCGCTGCAGGCGGCCGGCTCCAAGGCCGATCCGGCGCTGCTGGCCGGCGGCATCTGGGAGGCGCTGCTGACCACCGCTGCCGGCATGGCCGTCGCGATCCCCGCCTCCGCTGCGCTCACCTGGTTCGAGGCAGTGATCTCCCGCATCCGCCGCGATCTGGAAGACAGCGCCACCCGCATTTTTGTCGCCCGGCAGCCGGACCGGCTGCCGCTGGCCGCCAAGTAGGCGCATGCAGCTCGCCCCCGCCCCGCGCCCCCGGCGCAAACCCAGCCTGACGCCGATGATCGACGTGGTGTTCCTGCTTCTGGTCTTCTTCATGCTGGCGTCCCGCTTTGGCATGGACACGGTGCTGCAACTGCCTCTGGCCGGCCAGGGTGGCAGCTACGACGGACCGCCGCGGCTCATCGGTGTCGGCCCCGGAAACCTGGATGTGAACGGCGTGCCGGTGGCGGACAGCAACCTCACTCAGGCGCTGGCACCATTGATGAAATCCCCGAGCGACATGCTGATCCTGCGTGGCCGGGACGGCGCTGATCTGCAGCGTATCACCAACGTGACCGCCCTGCTGCAGCAAGCAGGCTTGCGCAATATTGTGCTGGTGGAATGAGGCAGCCGTCATGGACCTGAGCGATCCCCACCGCCGCCCCCGCGGCGAATCCATTGTGCCGATGATCAACGTGGTCTTCCTGTTGTTGATCTTCTTCCTGATGACCTCGCAGTTGGCGCAGCCCGACCCCTTCGAGGTGACCCCACCGGACGCGGTCTCTGAGACTGCGCCTGAGGCACAGCCGGTGCTGTATATTGATGCCGCAGGCCGGATGCATTTCGACGGCGCAGAGGGCGAAGCCGCCCTGCGCCGTCTTGCAGCTGCCAGCGCGGGCCATGACAATGTCCAGCTGCGCGCTGATGCCCGGCTGGAGGCCACAACCCTCGCCCGTATCCTGCGCCAGCTGGCTGAGGCAGGCCTTGCCCGTGCCGAGCTGGTGGTGCGCCAGCCATGAAGCGCGCTGCCGAATTCACTGTCTTTGCGGGCCTCGCAGGCCTTGTCCATGTCGCCCTGTTTGCCAGCGTCCCGGAAAGCGGTGCCCTGTCCAGCGGTTCTGGTGGCGAGGCGCTGGTCTCCATCCAGCCTGCCAGCGCCGAGGTTGCCCGAATGGCGGAAGCCTGGCAGAGGCCGCCCGAAACTCCGCAAACCGCAACGCTGCCAACCGAGCCTCTGCCACAGGCCCAAGCCCCTGCGCTGCCGCAGATTGAGCTGGCCCAGGCGCCCCGGGCGGCGCTGCTGGCGCCGCTCAGTCAGCCCGCAGCGGTCCAGCCAGTGCAGGCAGATACCGCGCCACCACCGCCCAGACCAGAACCAAAGCCGGAACCACAGGCCAAGCCACGCCCCAAGCCTGTGGCCCAGACAAAGCCGCAACAGCAACAGCAGCCCCCAGCCAAGGCCAACTCTGACCGCAACGCCGCCGGACAGGCAGGCCAGCGCGCTGCGGGGTCTGGCGGTGGTGCCGAGGCCGGACAGGCGGGAGGCGCCCAGACGGCCACCACCGATCCCGGTCGCGAGGCGACGCTACGCGCAGTCTGGGGCAACAAGATCCGCGCCCGCATCGAACGGCGAAAGCGCTATCCCTCTGGTCTTCGCGGCCAAGCCCGGGTGGTGCTGCGTTTGACTGTCGCCCGCGACGGCCGCCTGCTGAACCATCGGATTGCCAAATCTTCCGGGATCGCCGCGTTTGATCAGGCCGCTCTGGCGGCTGTTGCCCGCGCCGGGAAGTTTCCACCTGCTCCGAAAAAACTGCAGGCCAGCCAGATCCAGCTCAGCCTGCCTATCGGGTTTTCCCGGTGAACCGGCTGCACTGATCGGCAGCGGGGAGGTTTCGCTGCGAAACCTGCGGCTAGGGCAACACGACCAGCGGCGTGAAAGCCTGTGCAAAACACGGCGGACCGATCCGGGTTAGACCTGCCCAGATTCTGTAGGCAGCAGGCAGGTTTCGCAGCGAAACCCCCTGCCCCTTGATAGAGGTTCAGCCACAAAAAACCCCGGCGTTTTCAGCCGGGGTTTCGCTGCGAAACTTCTGGAACAGCTCCCTGCCCCGTCAGCCTTGTTCCAGCAAGTGGCGAACGTTATCCATCACCGCATCAACCAGATCCGCAGTGACATTGTTGCCGTGGAAGCGGATCGCATAGCCGTTCGGGCCATGCTCCCGTTCGATGGACATACCATTGGCCAGCCGGGTGCGGCGGCTGCGCTCAACCTTTTGCGCGACCTTGGGGCGGCCACCGCGGGTGGGATCCTTCTGCTCATCTTCGGACTGTTCCACGAATTGCAGCAAAGCATCCCATTCCTCTGCCGCTGAGCGCGCACCGGCCGCTTCGAGCGCGGCGCGCATCACCTCTGCGGTGCCGGTACGCAGTGCCGCGGCCAGACGCAGGCACTGGCGTTCATTGAGGCCGGTGGCATAGGCCAGCATATCGCCCAGCTCTTCGTGGATCAGCGCGAAGGAGCGGATCTTGGAACGCTTGGCCTTGGACGCATGCTGAAACAGCACCGCCACCGCTTCGTCGACAGTCTGGAAGACGCCGTCATGCACCGCAGAAGCCGCCGCCCGGCCCCGTTCATACTGGCTGAGCCCGGAGCGGATCTCGTTCTCTTCGATCATCGACACCAGCGCATTGGCGAGGCTGCCGGGCTCGCGGATGAAGGCGGGGATGGTCTGGAACCGTTTGCCACCGCTGAGCGCGTTCAGGCGACGCACGGCGTTGAGGCGGCGATAGCCGGAGACCAGCGCGTATTTGCCGGCGTCTTCGGGGTTCAGCGGCTCGAACACCTCAATCGGCAGACGCAGACCGTTGGTAGAGATCGAAGCCATCAGCTCTTGCATCTCGTCCTCGTCCAGCACGATGCGGTCGCGGTTGAGGGCATCGGCGGTGATGTCTTCCAGCGGCAGTTCCACCGCCACCAGGCCCTTATCCTGCGCCGCCCGCAGGCGTTCGGCGTCAGCCTTGTCTCGGGCCGCTGTCTCGCGGTCGGCCTGGGGCAGGGGGCTGGCGTGGCGGGCGGCATCAGCCACCACATCGGCAATCGGCGGGCGCAGGCCCGCAGGCCCACGCGACAGGTCACGGTCAATGCCTGCTTCGATTTCCTTCAGTGCCTCGGGGGAGGGGGTCTCAAGCTGTCTGCGGCGTGCCATCTTCCTGTTCCTCTTCGTTGCTCTGTTCTGCCTGCTCCATCTGCTGATCGCGCCACCAGCTGCCGATCAGAAGCTCCTTGAATTCCGCATAGGTGCGGTCGAACACCTCGCGGCCGCGCACATAGGTCTCGCGGTTGAAGTTGCGGTAGTCGGCCTCGTAGATGCCGGACACGCTTTCCCCGGCCTGGCCGACCATGGCAGTGTAGTCCTGCCGGTAGGCGTTCATCATGTCGCCGAAATAAGCCTGGATCACATTGGCCAGATCGGTCTGCTGGCTGGCGTCGAAGCGGGTGATCAGGGCGCGGACCACGTCCCATTCGAACTTCATCTCTGGCAGGCCCGCGCGGCGGCGGCCGGCGTTCTCGCCGTCTTCGATGGAGGCGAAAGTGGAATAGAGCATGTCAAAGAACCGGCCCGTCGAGTCGAACTCCAGAAAAGAGGCGCCCAGCGGCACCATCAGGATGTCGGCAGCGGCCAGCGCGTTGATGGTCAGGTAGCCAAGCGCCGGGGGGGTATCCAGAAGGACGATGTCATAGTCATCCAGCGCGCCGCCTGCTTCCAGCGCATTGGTGAGCGCATCCCACAGTGCCCAGTTGCGCAGGCCCATGCGCCAGACTGGGATCTGGAATTCAGCCCAGTAGAGGTTCAGCTGGGCGCCGATCAGATCGATGTTGGGCCAGTGGGTTTTCTGGACCAGGTTTCGCAGCGAAACCTCCCGTGCCTCGGTCAGGGTTTCGTCGAGCGGGACCGGGTCGAGGCCGGATGCCGCGCGGACCTTGTTTTCGGCTTCCACCGCCTCGGCGTAATCGCGGGCAAGGAGGGGAAAGACGGTCTGCCATTCATCGGCCACCTGACCGCCCATGATCGAGGTCATCGACCCCTGGCTGTCAAGATCGACCACCAGCACCTTGTAGCCGTCAAGCGCGGCGGACATCGCCAGATGCGCGGCGGTGGAGGTCTTGCCAACACCGCCTTTGAAGTTGGCCACGGCGACGATCTTGGCTGGCAGGCCTTCGGGGCGGTAGGGGCGGTATTCCTTGGTGCTGATGCCTTCTTCTGCGAAATGATCCCGCAGCTGCAGCACCTCCTCTAGGGTGAACCATTTCGAGCCGCTTGCGCCTTCGCCCTGGGGCAGGTCGGGGTTCTTGTTCAGCACCCGGCGCAGATGGGCCGCCGCGACCGGGATCAGGTAGCGGCAGATTTCCCAGGTGGAGAATTTGCGCAGCCGCTTGCGCCCGTCGGGGGCGTAGCCGCGTTTGGCCAGATCGTCCCGGCCACGGCCGGCGAAAGCGGCGGCCTTGGCGAATTTGGCGGTGTCGACAGGATCGCCAAGCTTGGCAGCTGCCGCGGCCGGATCAAGGTTGAAATAAGGGGGCAGGGGAGTGTCGGGTTTCTTTGCCATGTGACGGGTGCCTCGGGTAAATCGCCTGTTTGGCGTGTTATCCCGGTTTTTGTCGCACATTCTGGGCAGAGTGTGAATCATAATCTGGCAGCGCATCTGTTTGGCGCAACCGTCCGGAAACTGCGCAGAATATGACCCTGATCCCCAAAAAGAAGTATGGCACAAACAAGTTGAAATGTTGTGAATCTTTGATTCAGTTTAGAGTCTTTAGGACCAGTAAGTTATTAGTTTTCAGACTGTTAGATATGTTTGAGTGCCTGAATACAGTATCAGTGGCACCCGTTTGCAGGACCATGGGTACCCGTCTGCAGGAGCAAGGGGTCCGATTCGCAGGAGCAGGGGTACCCGCGACTCAGGGAGGCTGAAACAGGCGGTTTCGGACCCCAGAATAGCCGAAAAAGCGGGGATTTCAGCGGCAAATGCTGTCTGAAACCTGCGGACAGGCCGAAAGGTACCTGTTTGCGGGACGGGGTTCTCCTGTATTTGGGTGCCCATAGCGGGATTGAGGGCGGGTGCCTTTTGCGCCATAGTGACCGTGAGCAGACCCGGCAGAGTCGCAACGGCCAAAGCGGGGCAGGAGGGCAGGGCGATGGACGCTGAAAACATCCCGCACAAAAAACTGTCCGGCCCGTTGCGCCGCGGGTCGGTGAAGAAGAATGTGGCCGCGATCCATGTCTCTGGCAAGTTGACGCTGTTGCAGCGCAAGCTGTCGAATGTGCTGCTGCTCAATGCCTATGACGCGCTGGTCAGCAAACCCAAGCATCAGATCGACGCGCAGACGCTGTGCATGATGGTGGGCTACAATTCCAACGACATGGAAACGCTGAAACAGTCGCTGCGCTCGCTGGCAGAGACGGTGGCGGAATGGGACATGCTGGATGAACAGGGGCGGCAGGAATGGGGCGTAAGCTCTTTGCTGTCTTACGCCAAGCTGGCGGGCGGCATCTGCGAATATGCCTATAGCCCGGCGCTGGCGGAAAAGCTGCATGACCCCAAGGTTTTTGCCCTGATCAACCTGAACATCCAGCGGCGGTTCACCAGCGGCCACGCGCTGGCGCTGTACGAGAACTGCTATCGCTTTGTGCGGACGGGATCGACCGGGTGGTGGGACATTGCCCTGTTCCGCCGCCTGATGGGGGTGGATGGCAGCGCCTATTACGAGAGCTTCAAGCATCTGAACGCCAAGATCATCAAGCCTGCGGTGGCGGAGGTGAACAAGACCTCCAACATCCTCTTGACGCCGGAGTTCAAGAAGATGGGGCGGCAGGTGGCGGAGGTGCGGTTCCTGATCAAGGAGAACCCGCAGCTGGCAATGCTGGACATCGATGACGGGGCAGGGGTGCGGCAGGGTGCGGTCTATTCCCAGCTGATGGACCTGGGGGTCAGCGACCGGCTGGCGCGGCAGTGGATTGCCGAACATGGCGAGGACTATGTGGCGGAGAAGGTCGGCTATCTGAAAAGCAAGAAGGGCGTGGAAAGCCCGGTGCGGTATCTGAGCGCGGCGCTGCGCGATGATTACAAGGATGCGCCGGCCGAGGCCGCCAGGGAGGTTCCACCGGAGGTGCTGGCAGCGGCCGAAGCGCGCAAGGCCGCCGAGGCGGCAGCGGCGCGGGTCGCAGCCGCCGAGGATGCGGTCAAGGCGCGAGAGCGGTCCCTGCGTGCACAGAAGCTGGAGCGGATCCGGGAGCTGGCAGCGGAGCGGTCGCCGACCCAGCGGGATGCGGACAAACGGCTGTTCCTGAACCGTCTGGAAGACGAGATCGACCGCGAGGAATTCCGCAACCGCGGCTGGGCCGCGGCGCTGCTGGCTGCTGAGATGGCCGCGTTCTGGGAGGAGCTGATACCGGGCGCGTTTGAGGACATGGCAGGGTAGGGGGCGATGAAACCGAAGGTGGCAAACCCCGAATGATGACCCCGGACCCTCAGGCCTGATCGAAACAGGACCTGAGTACGGCAAGGCCAGCTGCCATTTCCTCTTGCTGATAGCCGCAGAATCCCAGGACCAGACCGTTACAGGCGCATTTGTCCGATGCCATTTCCGAAAGTGCCTGAACCTCCACGGATTTCTCTGCGGCGCGTTGTGCGATCACCGTGTCGGTCCAGCGATCGTTCAGATGCAGAACGATTTGCATGCCTGCCTGATGGTCCTGGAAAGTCCCGACATCTGAAAAATCGGCAGTCAGCCTGTCGATCAGATACTTGCGGCGCTCTGCGTAAATCCGGCGTACCCGCCTGAGGTGCCGGTAGAATTCACCGGAGACCATGAATTCTGACAGGGCCTGCTGGGGCAGATAGCTGGCCTTGATCCCAAAGCGCATGAGTGTTGTGCGGAATGGCTCCAGCAGAGTTTCGGGAAGGATCACATATCCCAGACGGAGAGAGTTCGAGAAGATCTTGGAAAAGCTGCCGATGTAGATCGTGCGGTTCAGCCGGTCAAACCCTGCCATTGCCGGGATGGGGCGGCCGGCATAGCGGAATTCGCTGTCATAGTCGTCTTCGACGATCCAGGTGCCGTTTGCCTTGGCCCAGCGGATGAACTCCAGGCGCCGGCCCGGGGACATTGCGCCGCCCAGCGGATATTGCTGGGAGGGTGTCAGCATGACAAGCTGCGGCTTGGTGCCGTCGGGCGGAAGCCTGGCGCCGTTGCCGTCGATTTCCAGACGGATCTGAGACAGCCCATGTGCCTGTGCAAACGACCGGGCGGGCATGTAGCCGGGGTCTTCGAGCCCGATTGTGTCCCCTTTGGCGGTCAAGGCGCGCATGCAGATTTCCAGCGCATCCGTAGAGCCCGCGGTGATGGCGATCTGATGGGCCGAAGCCTGGATGCCGCGCCATTCCGCGACATGCGCGGCAATGGCCTGACGGAGTTTGTAGTTTCCAAACAGCGCGCCGCTGACCAGCATCGACTGCGGGTTTGTTCTGCAGACCCGTGAGACCGCCTTTGCCCATTGCCGGTGGGGGAAAAGCCGCATGTCCGGCTGGCTGGCCTCAAATGGCACCGGTTTGCGGGGCTGTTCCCCTTCCTGCTCTGGCCCTGGCGGGGTCCTATGCGCAGGCAGCTCCACCTGGCCGGTGGCGCAGATTGTATAGCCGGACCCTGTCAGGCTGGACAAATACCCCTCGGCGACCAGCTGTTCATAGGCTGTGACCACGGTTGAACGCGATACTCCGAGTTCCACGGCAAAGGCGCGGGTCGGGGGCAGCCGGGTGCCTTCGGTCAGTTCGCCTGAAATCGTGCGATCTCGGACCGCTGCACAGATCTGTTCGAACACCGGCGTCTTCGCGGACCGGTCGATTGCAAAGGCGAGCCATGGGGTATGTCGCATATTGGTATGCCTTGTTTTTCAATTTTTGGACATTAATTGCTGACCAAAACTATGGCAATCCGGTTCGGGACGACCGCAGCGGCCGGACCCTTGGTCAGGTCCGCCGCCGCCGGATGCACTGACCCTTTCTGAAGGCAAGGAACAATGATGGAACGCATCAATGAATATGGCCAGCCGGTTGGCGCGTCTTTGGAGGGCTGGGGCGGGGCTGCTCATCCGGGTCACAAGGCGATGCTGGGAACCTATGCAAAACTGGTGCCGCTCGATCCGGTGACCCACACGCAAGACCTGTTCAGCGCTTACCGGGAAGACCCAAAAGCCGCGATATGGACCTATATGGCCAACGGTCCCTACAACACAGCAAGCGGCCTGCAGAACTGGATTTCGCAGGTTAGCGGGAGCGATGAGCAGCCGTTTTTTGCGGTTGTTGATCAGAACGACAACACGGCAAAGGGCGTTGCCAGCTTTCTGCGCATAGATCCCCTGCAAGGGGTGATGGAAATCGGCAGCATTACTTTTGCCCCCGGCCTGCAGCGCACCCGTGTGGCGACCGAAGCAATATTTCTGATGATGCAGCGAGCGCTGGGGGAGCTCGGCTATCGGCGTTTGGAATGGAAATGCGATGCTTTGAATGCACCGTCGCGGCGCGCCGCCGAACGATTTGGATTTACCTACGACGGCCTGTTCGAACAAGCGGTTATCTACAAGGGACGCAACCGCGATACGGCCTGGTATTCCTTGCTGGACAAGGACTGGGCGCCGGTCGAGCGCGGTTTTCTGGCCTGGCTTGCCAAAGAGAACTTTGACGGCGCAGGGCAGCAGTGCCAAAGATTGGCTGATTTCATCAATGCGGAACGGCAAGCGGCAGCTGGTTGAGAGACAGAGTGAAGTCCCGTTTGACAATGTTTGCGGCTTTCTAACTGGTGAGCGCGTGCGGTGTTATGCAATCTTGTCCGCTGCAGTCATGGCGGGGTTCGGCCTGTCGCCGGTCATGGCGTCGAAGATGGAAGCCCCCGCTCACCTGCCTGCCCGGTTCAGGCGATGCGCATCGGCAGCAACGCCTTGTCGATGCAATACCACGTCGAAGTTGAACCCGACACGGTTGATAACTGGGCGGCCATCCCGGCCTACCGGGAGGCGCTGATAGCCGCCATGGGGGAGACCGGTGTGGCTGACATGCGGGATGCTGCCGCGACGCAGATGGCTGGTTTTCTGGCGGCTGCTGAACAGCTTTACAGCAACTTCATGAAGGCAGCGGCGGCTTGACGGGCCTGCCGGGAGCCCCGCGCGTCGCGCAGGGCCTGGTCAGGGGGCTCCTTGCCTCTGTCAGCAGGGGCGCACATCCACAAATGTCTCGTGATAGCAGGCACCGTCTTCGATGTCGGTGCGGATGTCTGCGGGGATCAGTGCATTCACCGTCAGGCCGGTCTCGGAGGTCGCCCGCCAGGTGCCCTTGGGGGAATAGAGCACACCTTCGCGGGTTGCATCGGTGATTTTCAGTTGCAGGGTCACTTCGGCCTGGCCATTCCAGACCACAACCTTGCTGCCATCGGCAAGCCGCCTGCTGGCAGCGTCGGCAGGATGCATTTCGACGACTTCCATCCCCTGGGAAGCCGCGTGGCTGCCAAAGGTCGCGTTGGTCCGCTTGTCAGAGCTGGGGGTGATCAGCGTGAACGGGTGTTTGCGGGCCACCGGTTCATACCTGGGCACGCCATAGCCGTAGCGGTCCTGGTAGTCCTGACAGAACAGCTCAATCTTGCCGGAGGGTGTGGCTGGCATCACGGTTTTGCACATGACAAGCGGTTCGCCATTCAGGGTATTCATTCCGATCGCCTGATCCACCGGGATTTCGCTGGGGCGCTGGCCGTTGAGCTGGGGATGGGTCTCGTCGACCGCATCATCCATCAGCTGTGTGTCACTGGCCTGGAACAGGGGATCTGTATAGCCAAAACGGGCCGCCAGCCGCCGGAAAATCTCCGTATTCGGCAGGCTTTCGCCGACACAGGGAATGACCGGTTCGGCACGCTGCAGGTAATTCTGGCCGTAGGCGCCAAAGATGTCATTATGTTCAAAGTGGCTGGCGGCGGGCAGGATCACGTCGCACAGTGCCATGCTGTCGTTCATTGCCACATCGCATCCGGCCAGAAACAGGTCCTCGCGCATCAGCGCCTTGATCAGGTTGGCCTGATCCGGATGTGTTGCAACCGGGTTATGGTTGTAAATCATTGCCGCCGTGATTGGCACGTCCAGGGTTTCGTCCTGCAGGACGTTGCCCAGGTCGACAATATTGATGACGCGGGTGCCCGGTTTCATCAGCTGTTCACCCTGCAGCCTGTCACGCCGTTTCGGCGCTGCCAAACCTGATTTGGCAATGACACCTGCGCCCATGCGCCCGTGATGGCCGGTCAGGGCGGGCAGCGCCATCGCTGCTCTGAGCCCGGAGCCACCGGACCGGCCGCGTTCGATCCCGTTGCCGCTGGAGCAGGACATATTCCGGGCCGCGGCAATCCAGTCTGCCAGCTGGTGAAACTGTGCGCTGCTGATCCCGCACAGCGACTCGACCGAGGCAACCGTGTATTCGCGGGCCTGTGTCATGTAGGGGTCAAAACCTTCAACCCATCCGGCAATGAAGTCCCGGTCCAGCGCATCGCGCCGCTCCAGTTCTGCGGCCAACCCCATGGCCAGGACAACATCGGTTCCGGGCTTGATCTGCACATGCATGTCGCATTGCTCTGCGATCTTGATGCGCTTGGGATCGATGACAACCAGCCTGCCGCCCTGTGCCCTGACCTTTTTGAGCAGGGGCGCAAGATGCAGGTTGGAGACGGTTACATTGTTGCCCCAGACCAGCACCAGGTCGGAATGGAGCACCTGTTCCGGCGGCATGCCCGGAGCCTCGCCGAAGAGGCTGGCATAGGCGCCGCCGCGGACCGCGCCGCACAGCGGCCCGCGGTCCAGCATGGTTGCCCCCATATTGTAAAAGAATCGCCGGTCCATGGACCCGCCTGCCAGTTCGCCATGCGGGCCTGCATAGTTGAAGGGCAGCACAGCCTCTGGGCCATGGGTGTCAATTGCACGGCTGAAGCCGGCATGCACGATATCCAGCGCCTCGTCCCAGCTGATCCTTTCAAACGTGCCGGAGCCGCGGGCGCCGACGCGCTTTAGCGGATGGGTGAGCCGGGCCTTGCCATGCACGAAGTCAGGGTAATAGCGCGCGACCTTGTTGCATATCACGCCGGCAGTGAAGGGATTGGCCTGCGAGCCTTTCACGTCAATCAGCGTTCCGTTCTGAACCTGCACAGTCAGGCTGCAGGTGTCGGGGCAGTCCAATGGGCAAACGCTTGGCAGGGTTTCAATCGGGCTTTGGGTGTTCATGGCGGGTCTCGTGCAATCAATTTTACGGGCAGGATACCGGCCGGCTGGAGAGGTGCGAAGTTCCAAAAAGGGAGAATTTCACCCTACCAATTTCAAAGCAGCAACGCCGCAGCGGCATTGTCTGTCGCAGGATGGGCGGCGGGGATGTCGGGCTGCAGGCCTGACAGCTTGGGGTTTGGATCTCTGCCGGTCCCGCGATCGGAACGCAGTTCCATTGTGGCGCAGGGCCAACTGGTTTTAACGGCGAAAATGGCGATCCCTGAAGGACTCGAACCCTCAACCTGCTGATTAGAAGTCAGCTGCTCTATCCAGTTGAGCTAAGGGACCGCTTGGCGCCAGTTATGACAGGCTGCTGCCGGGGGTCAAGCCGCAGCGCGCAGGTCCAGATGCATAAAGACCGACCAGGGATCTTCGGCGTAATCTGCAAACGGGGGGCAGGGGACAAAGCCGAAGCTTTCATAGAGCCGGCGGGAGGGCAGAAAATCCTCGGTGGAGCCGGTCTCCAGATAGAGTGCGGTGGCCTGTTCCCTGTGGGCCAGGTCCAGCAGAAAGGTCAGCATGGCGCGGCCGGCGCCGCTGCCACGGGCCTCAGAGAGCGTGTGCATCGATTTCAGCTCGCGGCTGCCATCGCCCAGATCCCTGAGCGCCCCCATGGCCAGCGCCTGCCCGTCCCGGTGCAGCAGAAAGAACTGCACCTCTGGGCCTTCCAGGCCGCTGGTGTCCATGGCGTGGCAGCTTTCCTCGGGCGATTGCGCCGCCATCTGCGCCAGGTGGCGGCGGATCAGCGCGGCGGCCTCCGGGCTGGAGGGGCGGGCAGCGGAAATCTTAAAGGCGGCGGAGGTCATTGTCGGGCTCCAATCAGGCTGGCTGCCCTAAGGTATTATCCGGTCTGTGGCAGATGGCAATCAGCCAGCCGCCCGGCGCAGTCCTGCGCGGCGGTGCCTGCCTGTTTTTTGGGCGCTGCCGCCGCATATGTCAGCCGTAGAGGCGGCTCCAGCTGGCGGCCAGGGCGCGGGCGGCCTCTGGTGGCAGGGCCATCAGCAGAAGGGCGCCGCAGTCAGTGGCGGCAAGGATTTGCAGCTGCGGTCCGGCGGGCAGCAGCAGGCATTCGGGCTTTGGTGTAGGCATCCGGGCCGAGGCCGGGCGGGCGGCCTTGGACATCAGCGCCTGGCGCACCGCGTCCAGTTGGCTGAGCAGCGCCTCTGGGCCGCTGGCCTGTGGCTGGTCTCCGCCGCTGGGACAATAAAGTGTGGCGCTGGCCCGTTTGCTGGCTCGTACGCTGGCCTGTGATGCGGCCAGTGCGGCGGCCTGTGCCCGGAACCGGTCCAGCCGGGTGCTGCCGGTGGCTGCGGTGAGGGCGGCGGCCAGTGTCTCGGCTGAGCAACTGCCTGCGTCCTGCGGTGCGGCGCAGGGGCGGCGGCGGAAGGTGATCGCCTGAGCCACCAACTGCCCGTCCGCCTGAGCCTCCAACCGGAGCAGGTGGCTGGCAAAAAGCTGCGCTGCTGCTGTTGGATCTTCGGCGGCCGCGGGTTCATCCCCTGCGCTGTTCAGGCTGAGGCCGGCCAGCCGACGCTGTGCGACAGTCAGGACGGCGGCCCGGCGGCCACCGATGCACAGGGTGATTTCACGGGGCAGAATGGTTTCGCTGATTTCACGCAGCACGGCGGCCTGGAAGCTGCCCGTGCCCGTGCCCTCGCCAGTGTCCGTGTCCGGATCAGTAGCCGTATCGGTACCTGTGCCAGGCGACGCTCCGGCGGGCTGGGCCAGACGGATCAGGGCCTGAAGCAGCGGACCGGGCAACGCGGCGCCGGAGGATTGGCGGGCTGGCTTAGCCATCATTGCCACCGTTCAGCTGTGCCAGCAGCTGCCGGGCCGGGGCTGCCAGGCGGGCGGCTGCCCCGGCATCGGCACAGACACAGAGCACTGCATCGCCGGAACCGCCGGCAGCGCGCAAGAACAGCCGGGCCTCGCCGGGCGCCAGTACCAGCACGTCCTGGGCTGCGGCTGCCGCAACACTGCCGTTGGCGCCCGCTGCGGCATCCAGAGCCAGAAAGCCCCGGCGGGCTTGCTGGCACAGATCGTCGAGGTATTCCTGGGGCCGGGCGGTTTCGCTGCTGCTGCGCAGCACGATGCTGGCGCCAAGGTCGCCAAAAGCGGCCAGGCGGCAGCCGGGATCCATTTGGCGCAATGCATCGAGTTGGCAGGCCAGAGTCATTGGCGGTTTCCGCAGCGGGGCGGCACATCAGTTGGTGCAGGGCTTGGCAGCATGGCGGTTTCAGTCTCCGGCAGAAGGGGTTTCGGGACGCCGGCTGCGCCGGGACGGCGCGGAGACCCGGCGCGGTACAACGTGCAGGCCGCTGGTGGCATCCGCTGGGGCAGCGGTTCCCCGGGGCTGCGGCTGGGCCTGAAACTGAGACTGAGACTGAGACTGAGCAGCGGCATCACGCAGGCCGCCAATATCAAGCACCTCGGCCCGCAGCATCTGGTCGGGCTGCAGCGCCGGTGTCGCGGCGGCGGGCTGCTGGTGCGGCCTGGGGCGGTGCGGCTCGGACCAGTTCAGCAGGAGGTCG
The DNA here is from genome assembly GCF_049800895.1 of Leisingera sp. S232. Classification (NCBI taxonomy): domain Bacteria; kingdom Pseudomonadati; phylum Pseudomonadota; class Alphaproteobacteria; order Rhodobacterales; family Roseobacteraceae; genus Leisingera; species Leisingera sp. S232. Next base: position 56,056 of record NZ_JBNAFX010000010.1, read on the forward strand.
ACCAGATATTCGATAAAGCCGTCGGCACCGCTGTTTTTCCACGCGTCCATGTCCTCGCCCGCGGCCAGGGCCTGGCTCAGCGACAGCGGGAACACCGCGTTGAAGCCGTCGCCGGCTTCCTTGTGCACCCGGCGCAGCACCCGGTCGCGGTCGCGCGGGGTTCTGAGTTTGTCGAAATGGGTGACCAGCAGGGTGCTGGGGGCGTCGAGCCGGGCAGAGATTTCTTCCCATGCGGCGGCCTCCGACTGGCGCCAGGCCTGGGTGGCATGGGTGCACCAGATCACGCTGTCCACCTCGGGAAGCAGGTTCTGCCAGACGCTGGCTGGCATATTGGGGTCGGAGATCCCCGGCATATCGATCAGGTCGCAGAGCTCCAGCGGTTCGGCGGGCAGGGTCAGCCGGATCAGCGCGGTGGTTTCCAGCGGTGCTTCGGCCAGATCCGCCAGCGCCACCGGACTCTCGCTGCCGTCGGGTCCAACCAGGCAGGCGCCTTCGTCCCCGTGGGAGATCCAGACTGGCGGCAGGCGGGTGGCGGTGACCTTGGTGGGCAGCGGCTGGCGGCCGACAAGCAGATTGGTCAGAGTGCTTTTGCCGGCGCTGAATTCGCCCATCAGCGCCAGCCTTGGCTTGCGGGCAGCGGCGGCTTTGGATGCGGTGGCGGCAGGGGCGGGCTGCTGGGCAGCTTGTGGGGTCATTCCGTGAAACTCCTGAGTGTTTCCAAGGCTGTATTGGTTTCGGTCTGGCGCTGCCCGGCCTGATCCCCGGTAAACAGCGCCTGCATGTCGCCGCCGCCGCTGCTGCAGTCGGCAATCTCCAGCAGGATGTCGCGCTGATCGTCAAAGAAGCCTTGCAGCCGGGCCAGCACCGCCGCCTGGGCGTCCGCCGTTTGCACGGTCTTGAGCTGGGTCATGAAGTCCTGTGTTTCGCCGGCAATCAGCGTGCGGAACTGTTTGGCAAAGGCTTTGTAGCCACGGGTGCGGCGCCACCAGGATGCCCACCAGCTGTCATTGAAATCGAGCGCAATGGATTGAGCCAGCGCCACCGGAGAGGCGGGCTGCGGCACCTCGGGGACGGCCAGCTGGATGCCTTCAACCGCAGAGCCGAAACTGTCGTATAGCAGCTCTGCCACGTCCCGCACGGCGCCTTCGTAGCGCGTTTGCGCGGTGGTTTGCAGGCGGCTGGCCATGACAGAATAGGCGGAACGCAAAAGCATCCGCAGGCCGGCCGGGTCATACTCCCAATGGCAGTCCTCGCCCCATTTTTCCAGATGGTCGATCAGCGCGTGGGTGGCGCGGTCGGTGAATGTGGCATGGGCCCGGTCGGCGCGGTCGCGGAAGCCATCCAGCACCCGCCCGGCTTCGACTTCCAGCGCCTCGAGATGGGTCCGGCAGATGTCTTCAAACGCGGTGCGGATGTCGTGCATGTGGGCACCGCCGCCACCGCCGTCGCCCTGCACCATGACGGCGTTGGCGGCCTGCTGGCCGGTGGCCGCAGTGGTCGCGGTGGCGGCAATGCGCGCCAGCAGCGGATTTCCCAGATCGGTGACGATGCGTTCGCTGACGGCGCGATTGAGGGCCGGGAGGCCCGACAGTTCCCAAACCATGTTCTGTGGCGTCGCCTTGGCATGGGTGGCGTTGACCGAGGCTTCGGCCCAATTCAGCAGCGCGGCAGAGCTGGTGGCATCCATATCCTCCATCCCGCCGGTCAGCACCTTGTTTGCCCAATAGGCGCTGCCAAAGATGATCTCTGCCGTTTGCGGGCCGTGATGGGTGTCGAGCGTCTGCCGGATGCTGGCTTCGATCTCGGCGATCTGATTTGCCGGGTCGGCCAGCTCGTCGATGCGGTTGACGAAAATCACCACTTCGCGCGATTTGAGGTTGGAGATCATCCGGATCAGCCCCATGTCGACCGACGTCAGCGCCTGGCCCGCCGACAGCACCACCACGCAGATGCGGCTGTCGCGGATGGCCTGGATGGTGATCTGCTCGCGCATCATGAAGGTGTCGTTGACACCTGGTGTGTCGCGCAGGCACAGCCGGTGCGGCACTGACTGGCTATTGAGATACAGATCGGCGGCGCGGGTGATGTCGGCAAAGCGGCCCTGCTCGTCCAGTTCGCCCAACCCGTCGTCATCAAAATCATCGCCAAGGCAGATATAGCGTTCGATCAGGTTCTTGTCGAAATAGCCGTAGTCGTGTTTCTGCCCCATCAGCAATTCGAACTTGCGGCCCAGACGCTGGCGCGAGCGTTCGCGCATTTCTTCGATCTGGGTGCGGATTTTCTGCAGCTCGCTGCCCGCGCCGGCCCGGCCCGCCATCTCGCCGATACGGCCGCCCTTGGTGGTCAGCCGGTCCCATTCCTCTTCGGTCATGAACTGGAAACTGGCCTTGTTCTCGGTGCGGGTTCCGCCCGGCTCCAGATGCAGCGAGGTGACAACAGAGGTCCAGGGGTTCACGTCGGAGGGCAGCAGATCCGCCCAGCCGGCCATGGCGTTGATCAGCGAGGTTTTGCCGGATTTCACCTGCCCCAGCAGGGTGACGGAGGGTTCAAAGGCGGCCAGTTCCGCTTGTAGGCGGGTCAGGCTGCGCTGCACCCGTTCGCCAGAGACACCGTGCAGGGCGGCCAGCGCGCCGTCGAGCCTGCGGCCCCTGCGGGCAAAAGCCGCCAGCGGTTCCAGCCCGGCGCTGAGATTGGTGGGGCGGGCAGAGGCGCGGATGTCGGTGGCGCTCTCTATCTGGGTTTCCATGTGCATTGCGGAGCCTGTTTGATGTTTTGTTCTGGTGTTTTCTGCTGCCCGGCGGGCGGGTTCCAGCGGGGTATATGGGCAGTGCGGGGATTACTCTGGCGGGTCTTCCATCAGTTCCTTTTTCAGCTGGATCAGCAGTGTCACCGCGTCGACCGCCGCATTTTCATCTTGTTCCAGCTGGCACAGCATCAGCATTTCCTCGCCGTCCTGCACGGCGGTGCGGGCGGCTTCGGCTGCGGCACCGGCGGGCAGGGTGTCGAGTGACTGCGACAGGCTGCGGATCATCTCCATGCAGTTCGCCAGCACCGGGCCGGCCTGGGCGCCGCCTGCGGCTTCGGCCTCGGCCAGCATCGCCTGGGCGCCGGTTTGCAGCTGGTCGAGCGCGGCGGCGAGGCAGGCGGTTTGCGGTGCGGCGCGGGACACTGCCGGGGCCGATGCTGCCGGGCCCTGTGTTGTGACTGTTGCTGCCGGTGTGCTCTGCGGTGGCAGGGTGCCACCGAACTGGCGGATCAGCAGCTCTGCCTGATCGACGTCCGAGGCGCGGCCCAGCTGGACCTGACGTTGCACGTCTTCGGCCAGCTGCTTGCCGCCGCTGGACCGCCAGAGACCGTCCTGCGGGGTCTCTGCAGAGCGGGCGGTGAGCCCCTGGATTGCGGCGACCGGATAGACGCCGAGGAACTCTTCTGCGGCCACCGGCTGCAGGGCCTCGATCACAGCGGGCAGGGTGCCGCGCATCACCTGGCGGTCGGCCATGGTGAGAACAAGGAAACTGTGATCCTTTGTGCTGTCGGGCATCGCGGCCCAGAGCGCCTGCTCGGCACCGGAAAAATCCTGGCTGCACCACAGGAAGATGTCGGCGCTTGCGGCGGCCTGCTGCAGCATCTCGTGCTGCGCGGCCTGCGGGCCGGCCAGCGGCAGTTCGCGAAAGCTGTGCCAGCGCAGCCGCGGGTCGGGCAGGGTCTGGCGCACCCGGCGGGCGTCCTGCGGCAGCTCCTGCTGTGCCAGCAGCCCCGGCAGCTGCAGGCGCTGACCTGCGGCGGTTTCAATTTCAACCTGTTCCCGGGCGCCATGGCAGACATCGATCAGCAGGCCATTGCCGCTACGGCCGATCACCACCCGGCCCAAAAGCATGTCGATCAGGGCGGATTTACCGCTGCCTGGGCTGCCCGCGACCGCCACCCGCACCGGCTGGCGCAAGCGCTGCAAGAGCTGGCTGCCCCAGCCGCAGATCTCTGACGGCAGCTGGCCTGCGCTGAGCGTCTGTTCAAGCTGGCCTGCCAGCGGGCTTATGTCTCTCTGAGGAAGGCTCACGCGGATGCATCCGTCTTGCTGCGGCCAACCTCTGGCGCGGCGCGCCAGGAAGAGGTGGCCATGAAGGTGACAACCCGGCGGCCAGTCCGCTGGTGGGCGGCGGCGGGGGAGGGTTCAGGCGGCGGCGGGTCTGCAGCCTGAACCTGCGCTGTATCGGGCTGCTGCGGTGGTACGGCGGCATTTGCGGCAGCGGCTTCAGGCTGCACAGGCAGCGGTGCCTGCGGATCAAAGGGTTTGATCACGCAGAAGGCGGCGTTGTCCTGCTCTGGCGCATCCAGAACCTTCAGCCGCCGCATCAGCGCGGCCCCGATGCGGGCGCTGGAGCTGTGGCATTCGGCGTCCAGCACTTCGGCTATCTCTTCTTCTGTCAGGAACAGAAGCCCGTCGCTGGCAGCCAGCACGATATCGCCGTGCTGCAGCCGCACCGGCGCGCTTCGGCAGTCGATCTGCGGAATGTCGGCGCCGGTCAGCACCGAGGTGACGCAGTGTCGGTCCGGGTGGGTGGCGGCCTCGGTTGCGTCCATCCGGCCCCGGGCAACCAGCTTTTCCAGCTCTGCCGCCATGGAATGATCGGCATTGAGCCGGATCAGGGCGCCGTCGCGGAACAGGTAGAGCGGTGAATCCCCGACTGAAATCCAGTACAGCCGGTCACGAAACAGCACCGGCGCCAGCAGGGTCGCGCCCATGCCGCGGGCCTGCAGCTGCGGCTGATGGCTGGCGTATTCACCAAGGCAGGCGTTGGCGCCATCGGCGGCGCCATGCAGGATTTCGCCGATGGCGGGCTCCAGCTGTTCCGGATCGCCCGCGCGCAGCTTCAGCTCTGCGAATACTTCGGTCACCACGATCCTGGCTGCGACATCGCCGGCCGCATGGCCGCCCATACCGTCGGCCAGCACTGCAAAACCGGTGCCGGAGCCAGCCAGAAAGTCGGCGGCGACGGCATCCTCCTGACGCGCGCGGCGGCCCTGGCTGATGGCGGTCGCGGCGTCGTATTCAAGTTCAGCGGAGTGCAGCATGGGCGCTTTCATCCTGCTGCGGCTCGTCCCAGCCGAACCCGGCCCCGCACAGCGGCACGAAACGCAATGTGGTTTCGCCGATGCGGATCTCATCCCCGGCTGACAGCTCTTCGGTGCTGAGCACCGGGCGGCCATTGCGGCGCACCAGGTTGGCCTTGCCGCCATGGCCGATGTAAAACGCCTTTTGCTCTGGGTCATAGGCGATGGCTGCATGGTTGTCGCGCGAGATGCTGTTGTCGCCGAAGTCGATCCGCACGGTCTGGTCTTCGCCGCGGCCGATGACAGAGACGCCGTTGAACAGGGTGAAGGCAGCACCGCGGCCCGGGCCCTGCACCACCGCCAGCCAGCCAACCGGGAACTGGGTGTAGCCGGGGGCGGAACCTTCGGCGCTGCGCGAAAACGGGTCGCCGCCGGGCGCCTGCGCCGGGCTGAAGCCCAGCAGGCGGGTTTTCACCCGGCCGCCACGGCTGGCACCACGGCCCATCGAGGGTGCGGGCACGTCGATCGGTGCGGGGTCAGCCGTGGCGGCCTGCGCCGCTGCGGGTTGCGGCACCGGTTTCGGGGCTGCGGAAGGGGCCGGAGACGGGGCGGGCGCCTGTATCTGCGGGGCCTCGGGTGCAGGCTGTGCCTCTGCCAACGGCTGCGGAGCAGGTTCGGGTCGGGGATCAGGTTGGCGCACTGGCGGTGCCTTTGCGGGGGCGGGTTCCGGCTGCGCTGCGGTGGCGGGTTTGCGATGAAAGACCCGGTGGGTTTCAGAGGGAGTCGCATCCGGCTGCTGCCGCAGACGGCTGAAATCTGCGTCTTCGGCAAAGGGCTCCGCCGCGGCGTCTTCTGCGGCCTGGCGTTCGGGGCCTGAGACCTTTGGCGCAGCGTCCGGTGCCGCCGCCGTCGGCTCTAAAGCAGTCTCCTGCTCGCGGGCAAAGAAGGCGGCAATGGTGTCCTCTTCCGGGGCAGGGCGGTCCTGGCTGTCCAGAAAATCCTCTGGGCTGTCCTGGGGCGCGCTGCCGGGCGCGTCTTCCGACAGGTCCTCGTCCAGGAAATCCTCGGGCAGCGTATACTTTCCGGTGGCGGTTTCCGGGTCCGGGTCAAGCTGGAAACCCGGGTCCAGACTGAAGGGCGCAGCGGATTGTTCCGGTTCCGTCGCTGCCTGTGGCGCGGCAGCGAGGCTGTCGAACGGGTCGCGCTTTGGCGGCTGCACGGGGGTGGCGTCGGGCAGGACCGCTGCCTCCGTCCGCACCCGCTCCCGCTTTTCGCCGATGATATCCTTGATGAACTTCATTGCCGTTTCCTTCAGTTCTTAACGGTTGCCGGGGTGCCGTCCTGGAACCCGAAAATCCTGCGCAGGCGACCTGCGAATGAGGGTTTGTCCGCCGCGTCGAAACTGCCGCTTGCGGTGGCTTCGGGCTGGGCTGCGACCGGAGTGTTGCGGCTGCGCCGTGGCCTTGCGTCTTCTTCGGCCAGCCATGCCTCCAGATCGCTGATCGGCTCGCCGAACAGATTGACCATCCGGCGCGGTTTCTCGGGTGGCGGCGCCGGGGCCGTTTCCTGCCGGGAAAGGCGCGGCTGGCCGGGGGTGAGGCTGGAATTGGTGGCGGCCACCAGATCGGCGATTGTTGCATCCAGCGCGCCGCTGTCGGTGGGCGCGGGCTGAGCTTTGGGCGGCAGCGCGTGACCGGCTTCTGCCGCCGCAGGCACGGGGTCTTCGGCATCGCAGTCTGCCAGCATCACTGCCCATTCGCGCGTCGATTGGAAGCGTTCGGCCGGCAGCACCGACATTGCCTGATCGACGCTGGCCAGAAGCGCCGGGTCAGCCGCCCAGGGCCCGCCGAGCAGCGTCGGGCAGGGGTCCGGGTTGCCGGCCATCACGGCAGTCAGCCGCTGCTGGCTGCCGACCGGTGGCGCGCCGGTGATCAGGTAATAGAAGGTGGCGCCAAGCGCATAGATGTCGCAGGCCGGGCGCTGCGGCAGGTCGGGCTTGTACAGCTCATGCGCGGAGTAGCCGTCCTTGACGGCCAGCAGCGTCGGCAAGGCGGTGTCATCCTTGGGGGTGCTGCCAGCGGCGGCGCCAAAGTCGATCAGCGTCAGGCTGCCGTCCTGACCCAGCAGGAAATTGTCGGGCGAGATGTCGCGGTGCAGGATGCCCAGGCCGTGCAGGCAGCCAAGCGCCTCCAGCGCCTGGGACAGGATCTGCCGCAGCACCGGGGCGTCCAGCCGTTCCGGCTGCTCTTCGCGCACGGTCAGCAGGTCAAGCCCGTCGATGAACTCCATTGCGATATAGGCGGTCTGGTTTTCCTTGAAGACCTGATGCACGCCGACAATGCCGGGGTGTTCGGCGCGGGCCAGCAGATGCGCCTCGCGCAGAAAGGCGCGCAGCACATTGCGGCAGGATTTGGCGTGCTCCGGCGCCGCCGGTTCCACGTCGGCGCCATTGCGGCGGCACAGCCCTGCCGGATAACATTCCTTGATCACCACCCGCCGTTCCAGACTGTCGCGGGCCAGATAGGTGATGCCGAAGCCGCCGCTGATCAGCGGGCGCTCAATCTGGTACTGGCCCTGCAGCAGCTTGACGCCGCAGGGCAGTTCGCAGGCATGCGCCGGATCGGCGGAAGATAGATCGTGCGGCACGGCGTCAAGTCCTCCTGGCAGCGTCGTCCCGGCCAAAAGGGCAGGGGCAGAGCTTAACGCTGTCGGCGGAATGGGGAATGATCGCGGCCACAATCGGGCAATTGGGGCGGAACCGCCGCATTTTCGCCGCAATCCTTTCCAAAGGGTAGCAAACATTGGGCTATTCGGGCGCCGACGAGTTGCTTTGAAGTTAGTTAAACTGCCTGCCTATCGGCCTGCAGGAGGATGGGGTGCCGATCTGTCGGCGTTGACCGCGCGGACGCGGCCGGGAAAGAGCGTGGTGGCGGAGAAGCCACTCCTCATCAGCTAATCCCCGCCGGTGCACAGTCTGTGCCTGCCTGAGACTGATCCTGGGCGGCCTGCTGCCGGATGCGCTGGAGGATTATTGCCGCAGAAATAGCCCCAAGGCGCTGGCTTTCTGAGTGTCGTGTAACAAAAATATTGACTCGCAGGACCCGTCTTTACCAAGCTGTCACTGGGTGCCCGGATTGGGCCGGAGCCAGCGGTTCCGGTGCAGGCTGCGGCGGGCCTTTCCAAACAGAAATTGGCAAGAGGGGCGTCAGATGACAAAGATCCTCACCCTGCAGGACAGCTACGCCGCCCGAACGCGGATTGCCGGGCGAATCCGGCGGACTCAGCTGCTGGACTCGCCTGCGCTTAGCCGGATCAGCGGTGGCCGGGTGGCGCTGAAGCTGGAGAACAGCCAGATCACCGGCAGTTTCAAGCTGCGCGGCGCCACCAATGCGGTGCTGTCCCTGACGCAGGCGCAGCGCGCGGCGGGTGTGGTGGGCGTCTCCACCGGCAACCATGGGCGCGGTCTGGCCTATGCGGCGGCGCAGGCCGGTGTGCGCTGTATCATCTGCATGTCCAAACTGGTGCCGCAGAACAAGGTTGAGGGCATCCAATCCCACGGCGCCGAGGTGCGCATCGTGGGACACTCGCAGGATGATGCGCAGGTGGAGGTGGACCGGCTGGTGGCGGAAGGCATGACCATGCTGCCGCCTTTTGACCACCCGGACATCATCGCAGGCCAGAGCACGGTGGCGCTGGAAATGCTGGAGCAGGCGCCGGATCTCGATACCGTTCTGGTGCCCTTGTCCGGTGGCGGGCTGATTTCCGGCGTGGGCATGGTGCTGAAGGCGGCCAACCCGGAGATCCGCGTCATCGGCATCAGCATGGAACGCGGTGCGGCGATGCATGCCTGCCTGCAGGCGGGCAAGCCCGTTCAAGTGGAGGAACTGCCGACGCTGGCGGATTCTCTGGGCGGCGGCATCGGGCTGGACAATGCCTATACATTTCAAATGACAAAGGCGTTTGTCGATGAGGTGGTGCTGGTGACCGAGGCGGAAATCGCCGCGGCCATTCGCCATGCCTATTTCGAGGAGCGCCAGATTATTGAAGGCTCCGGCAGCGTTGGCATTGCAGCGTTGCTGGCGGGCAAGATCGACGCCCCGGGGCGTTGCGTGTCGCTGGTGAGCGGCCAGAACATCGCCATGGACCTGCACAAACGCATCATCGACGGTGAAGACGTGGATGTGGAAGCCGAGACAAAGGGAGGCGCAGATGCCTGACATCAGAATCCTGACCGAGGCAGAGCTGCGCGCATTGGTGCCGCTGGACATGGAGGCGGTGGAATGTGTCGAACAGGGCTTCACCACGCTGGCGGGTGGCAAGGTGGTGATGCCGCCGATCATGACGCTGCCGGTGCCGGATCATAACGGCGAGGTCTGCGTGAAAACCGCCTATGTGCCGGGCATAGACAGCTTTGCCATGAAGATGAGCCCCGGGTTCTTCGACAATCCCATGATTGGCCTGCCCAGCACCACCGGGCTGATGGTGGTGTTTTCCAGCAAAACCGGCCTTCTTCAGTCGCTGTTGCTGGACAATGGTTATCTGACCGATGTGCGCACCGCAGCGGCCGGGGCGGTAGCAGCGCGCCACCTGGCGCGGGCGGATGCATCGCATGTGTGCATCATCGGCGCCGGGGTGCAGTCGAAAATGCAGCTGCAGGCGATGACCCTGGTGCGCGATATCCAAAGCGCGGTGATCTGGGCGCGCGACGGGGCCAAGGCCGAAGCCGCCGCCGCCAGCCTGCGCGGCGAGCTGGGGATTGAAATCACCGTCAGCGCGGATATCGCCCAGGCGGTTGCCTCCGCAGACATCGTGGTCACCACCACGCCCGCCGCAGACCCTGTGATCCGGGCAGACTGGCTGCAGCCGGGGCAGCTGGTGATCGCCATGGGATCGGATCAGGAGCACAAATGCGAGCTGGAGCCAGCTTGCCTGACCAGGGCGGATCTTTATGTGCCGGACAGCCAGTCCCAATGCACCGTCAAAGGCGAGCTGCGCAGTGCCGTTGCGGCAGGGCTGATCGCCCCCGAGCAAAGCTTTGCCGAACTTGGCAGCATCACCGCAGGTCAGGCCGCTGGACGCCGCACGGACAGCGACCTGATCATTGCCGATCTGACCGGCACCGGTGTTCAGGACACCGCCATCGCAACCCTTGCAGGCCACCGCGCGGATGCGGCGGGGGCCGGTGCCGCTTTCACCAGCTGATCAATCAGGAGCCACGCAAATGGCAGACCCCACGCTGTATTTTACCCGTGCAGAATATCAGGCGCGTCTCGACAAGACGCGGGCCGAAATGGCCCGCCGCGGGCTTGATCTTCTGATCGTCACTGATCCGTCGAACATGAACTGGCTGACCGGTTACGACGGCTGGTCCTTTTATGTGCATCAATGCGTTGTGCTGGGTCTGGAGGGCGCGCCGCTCTGGTACGGGCGCGGCCAGGACGCCAATGGCGCGCTGCGCACCTGCTATATGGATCCCGCCAATATCATCGGCTACCCGGACCATTACGTGCAGTCGACCGAACGCCATCCGATGGATTACCTGTCGGCGCAGCTGAAGGATCGCGGGCTGGACGGCGGCGTGATCGGCGTTGAGATGGACAATTACTGGTTCACCGCGGCGGCCTTCATGTCGCTGCAAAAGCATCTGCCGAATGCGCGTTTTGCTGATGCCAATGCGCTGGTCAATTGGCAGCGGGCGGTGAAGTCCGAAGCCGAGCTGACCTATATGCGCCAGGCTGGCAAACTCGTCGAACGCATGCACCAGCGGATCTTTGATAAAGTCGAGCCGGGGATGCGCAAATGCGATCTGGTGGCCGATATCTATGACGCGGCCCTGCGCTATGACGCGGGCCTTGGCTTTGGTGGCGATTACCCGGCGATTGTGCCGTTGCTGCCGTCCGGGCCGGATGCCGCCGCGCCGCATCTGACCTGGGACGACCTGCCGATGAAGCCCGGCGAAGGCACGTTTTTTGAGATCGCCGGTGTTGTTCACCGCTACCATTGCCCGCTGTCGCGCACGGTGTTTCTGGGCAAGCCGACGCAGACCTTTCTGGACGCGGAAAAGGCGGTGCTCGAGGGCATGGAGGCGGGGCTGGAGATGGCCAGGGTCGGCAACACCTGCGAAGACATTGCCAAAGCGTTTTTCAAGGTGCTGAAAAAATACGGCATCGAAAAGGACAACCGCACCGGCTATCCGATCGGGGTCAGCTACCCGCCGGACTGGGGCGAGCGCACCATGTCGCTGCGTCCGGGCGACACCAGTGTTCTGCAAGAGAACATGACATTTCATTTCATGACTGGTCTCTGGATGGAAGATTGGGGTTTCGAGATCACCGAAAGCATCCGCATCGGGGCAAACGGGCCGGAGTGCCTGTCGAATGTGCCGCGCAAGATGCTGGTAAAGGACTGACCCATGAAGGCAAATCCAATTTCCTCCACTATCCCGCTGGATCAGGATGGGGTGCAGCACGGCTTTCTGAAACTGCCCTACAGCCGCGATGATTCTGCCTGGGGGTCTGTGATGATCCCGCTGACGGTGATCAAAAACGGCGAAGGCCCGACGGCGCTTTTGACCGGGGCCAACCACGGCGACGAATACGAAGGCCCGATTGCGCTGCAGGAACTGGCGGCCACCACCAAGGCAGAGGACGTGACCGGCAGGCTGATCATCGTGCCGGCCTTCAACTACCCGGCCTACCGGGCGGGCAGCCGCACCTCACCCATCGACAAGGGCAATATGAATCGCGCGTTTCCGGGCCGCCCCGACGGCACCGTGACCGAGAAAATCGCCGATTACTTCCAGCGCACATTGCTGCCGCTGGCGGATCTGGCGGTGGATTTCCACTCTGGCGGCAAGACGCTGGACTTCGTGCCCTTTGCCGCCGCCCATATTCTGGACGACAAGGCAACGCAGGAAGCCTGCTTTGCCGCGATGAAGGCGTTCAACGCGCCCTATTCGGTGGAGCTGCTGGAGATCGACAGCGCGGGCATGTACGACACCGCGGTTGAGGAGATGGGCAAGGTTCTGGTCACCACCGAACTTGGCGGCGGTGGTTCCTCCACCGCGCGCAGCAATGCGATTGCCAAAAAGGGGCTGCGCAATGTGCTGATCCATGCGGGCATCCTGCAGGGCGAGATGCAGATTGATGAGACTGTGAAGCTCACGATGCCGGATGATGACTGCTTCCTGTTCAGCGAAGGCGGCGGGCTGTTTGAGATCATGGCGGATCTGGGCGAAGCGGTTGCCAAGGGTGACCTGCTGGCGCGGGTCTGGCCGCTGGACCGCACCGGACAGCCACCGGTGGAGTACCGCGCCCGCCGCGCAGGGCTGGTGATCAGCCGCCACTTCCCCGGCCTGATCAAATCCGGCGACTGCGTGGCAGTGATTGGAGTGACCGGCAGCTGAACAAAAACTGGAAATAACCGGACGGGCCGTGTAGGCCTGTTTTACCTTGGCAATAAAGGCATTGCGCGCTGCTGCTGAGGGTCGGGTGGAGATGTCCGCCAATCCTGCGCAGCACCGGCGCTGGATCCGCGCAGACCTCCTCCTGAATATCAACCGGCGGCGCGCCGCCTTATTTGTGAGGATGACCGATGCTGAAAAACGACCAGCTTGACCAGTGGGACCGCGAGAACTTCTTTCACCCCTCGACCCATCTTGCCCAGCACGCCCGCGGCGACAGCCCGAACCGGGTGATCAAGACCGCCTCTGGCGTCTTTATCGAAGACCGGGATGGCAACAGGCTGCTGGATGCCTTTGCGGGGCTTTACTGTGTGAACGTGGGCTATGGCCGCCAGGAGATCGCCGAAGCCATTGCGGATCAGGCGCGGGAGCTGGCCTATTACCATTCCTATGTCGGCCATGGCACCGAGGCTTCGATCACCCTGGCCAAGATGATCCTGGACCGGGCGCCTGCGAATATGTCCAAGGTCTATTTCGGCCTTGGCGGCTCTGACGCCAATGAAACCAACGTCAAGCTGATCTGGTATTACAACAATATCCTGGGCCGGCCCGAGAAGAAAAAGATCATCTCTCGTTGGCGCGGCTATCACGGCTCCGGCCTCGTCACCGGTTCGCTGACAGGTCTTGAGCTGTTCCACAAGAAGTTCGACCTGCCGGTGGAGCAGGTGATCCATACTGAGGCGCCGTACTACTACCGCCGCGCCGACTTGGATCAGAGCGAGGAGCAATTCGTGGCCCATTGCGCTGCCGAACTGGAAGCGCTGATCGAGCGCGAGGGTGCCGACACCATCGCCGCCTTCATCGGTGAGCCGGTTCTGGGCACCGGCGGCATTGTGCCCCCGCCCACGGGCTATTGGCAGGCCATTCAGGCGGTGCTGAAGAAGCACGACATTCTGCTGGTGGCGGATGAAGTCGTGACCGGTTTCGGGCGCCTTGGCACCATGTTCGGCTCTGATCACTATGGGATCGAGGCTGATATCATCACCATCGCCAAGGGTCTCACCTCCGCCTATGCTCCGCTGTCCGGCTCCATCGTTTCAGACAAGGTCTGGAAGGTGCTGGAGCAGGGCACCGATGAAAACGGCCCGATCGGCCACGGCTGGACCTATTCGGCGCATCCGATCGGGGCGGCGGCAGGGGTGGCGAACCTCAAGCTGATTGACGCGCTGAACCTTGTCAGCAATGCCGGCGATACTGGCGCCTATCTGAATGCGATCATGGCCGAGGCGCTGGAGGGTCACGCCAATGTGGGCGACGTGCGCGGCGAGGGGATGCTCTGTGCGGTGGAATTTGTGAAGGACAAGGACAGCCGCACTTTCTTTGATGCCGCCGACAAGATCGGGCCGCAGATTTCGGCCAAGCTGTTGGAGCAGGACAAGGTCATCGCCCGCGCCATGCCGCAGGGCGACATCCTGGGCTTTGCGCCGCCGTTCTGCCTGACCCGGGCCGAGGCCGATCAGGTGGCCGACGCCACCCTGCGCGCTGTGAAGGCAGTGCTGGGCTAGGCTTTGGTTCCGGCAAATATCCAGGCAGGCGCGCAGACCGCGCCTGCTGTCCTCAAAGTGCAGCCGCCTGCGGCAGGGGCAGCTTCAACAGAAACTCGGTGGCAAACCCCGCAGCTGTGGGCGCGTCCAGAAGCTCCAGCGATCCGCCCATCAGATGTGCCAGGTCGGTGCAGATCCAAAGACCCAGGCCGGCCCCGTCATGCGGGCGGCTCATGCCCTGCTTGCCCTGGGTGAAGCGTTCAAAGATCTGCCCCCGCACCTCAGCCGGAATGCCTTCGCCGGTATCCCGGATGCGGATTTCCAGCCCGTGCTTCGACCCGGCAAGCGGGCTGACCGCAATCTGCACCTTGCCCAAGGCGGTGAACTTGGAGGCGTTGTCAGTGAGATTGCCGATAATCTGGGAGACCCTGCCGCCGTCCAGATAATACTCCGGGTCAAGGTCCGGAGACAGTTCCAGCAAGGCGGTGACATCGTCATCCCGGCTGCGGCGGTGCAGCGATGCTTCGGCGGTCACCAGCCAATGCCGGGTCAGCCGCCTGATATCGGTCTGGTGCGGATTGATGGTCACGGCCTTGGCCTCCAATTTGGCGGCCTCCAGGGTATTGCTGACCATTTCTAGCAGCCGCTGGCCCGCCGACAGGGCGGTGCGGGCGTGCTGTTTGCATTTCGGTGGGGTATCCGGCGCGATCTGGATCAGGTGCAGCAGCCCCAGCATGGCATTGAGAGGCGTGCGCAATTCGTGGCTGGTTGTGGCCAGGAAACTTGTCTGGACCGCCAGGGCGTCCTTTGCTTCCTGCTCTGCGGCGCGCCGTTCCGAAACTTCGCTCTGAAGCTGGGCCAGCTGCTCTCCGATCCGGGTTTCATGCCGGGTCAGGCTAGTTTCGATCCTGTCCAGCATGCCGGTACCCTGCTCTGCGGGCGGGCCGTTGTGCTGGTCGCAGCCATCTGGGCTCAAGGCGGCCAGCCGACGCAGCACGAGCCTGTTCACGCAGCAGAAAAGCGCGGCGGCAAATGTTCCGAACACAAAAAGGGCTGCGGCAGCCAGCGCCCAGGGGGATGGCAGTTCAGCCTGCAGCGGTGGCGTCAGGAAAACTGCCAGCCCCAAGCCTGTGAGCCCCGCAGCGGCAGCAGAGAGCAATGCAAAGACCCGCAGCACTGTGTGGGTCAGGGGATCGGCGGGCCTGAACATGAGCATTTTCCGGTGCGGCTGCGTCTTGATCACTGGGTGGCTGCATTCCCGTTCTGAATCCGGAGAACCTCTCCTTCCGCATGCAGTTCTGCGAGCGCCCGGTTGAATTCGGATACATATTTGTCGGCGCCGCTGGCTTTGGAAAGGCCGAAATAGGAATAGCGGGCGGAAATCGGCGATGCGGCGGGCACAATCTGCCCTGCCAGCCCTGCTGATTTCACTGTGAAATGCCCGACCTCCTCGCTGATGGCAATCAGGTCCACCCGGTTTGATTGCAGCAGCTTGAGCAGCGCCGGAACATCGCGGGCGCGGGTGATCGGCTGTGCTACGGACAATGCGGCTTCCATTTCCTCATCGATGAAACCACCATTCAGCATCCCCAGGCGCAGGTCGGACAACGCGGGGAAATCACTGCCGCCGCCAGGCAGACCCTGGGGAAACCGTGAGCTCAGAAACCAAAAGCTGTCCTTTTGCAGGAATGCAGCCTCGCTGAAGGTCAGGTAGGATGCTCGTTCTTCATTCTTGAACAGCGGCAGGATGCCATCCATATCGCCGCTGCGCGCCAGTTCCTGGCAGCGTTTCCAGGGCAGGATCTGCACCCGCGCCGACACAGCGTCGATCCGCTGGGTCACCGCGGCAAGCAGTTCAACCTTGGTTCCACCCTCAGGTTCCCCCGACTGGCCCAATGTGTAGGGCGGATAAGGATCATAGCAAAACGACAGTTCAGCCTCTGCCAGCGCGGCGCGGGGAAAAAGGAACAGCCCCGCAATCGCGAGTTTCTGGAACATATGGATCATCAATGCTCTCCTGGTGGTTTTGCCAATGTCGGTTTTTGTCAAAGTTTTCTTGTTTCTACTTGTCAAAAGTTAAAGCATTTGTGCAACAATCCGCCAAATAAACTTATCAAAAGCAAGGAGCTGAAGCATCGCTCGCCACAGAAGATGCCAAGGCGCAGCGAGGCAGGCTGAGGTGGGGAATGATATGAAGACCAGCACAGCGGAAGGGGGCTCATGCTGCAAATAGTGCCCGCAGGCCTGTTTGCGCGGCTGCGCGACAGCTTCCGCTTGGGTGCGCAAAGCCCGGTGGGCCGCCGGTTTGCAGTGCTGGCAGTCCTGTGCAGCAGCGTCATTGCCCTGTTCATGACGGCGTTGCAGCTGTTCCTGGACTACCGGCGCGACCGCGAGGAGGTTTTTCAGTCGGTTGCAGTCATCGAAACAACGGTGCTGCCAGCCATGGCCGAGAGCCTGTGGCTGTTTGACGATGTTCTCATCCGCTCGCAGCTGAACAGTTTGATCAACGTCAAGGGTATCCGCCACGCAGAGCTGCGCGACAGCGGCGGGACGGTCTGGTCCGCAGGCCGGCGGACAGACGCGCCGGGCCAGGAATTTGACATGCCGGTCGTGCGTGGCCAGGGCGAAGCGGAGCAGGTTCTTGGCCAGCTGTCCGTGCAGGCCGACTTTCAAGAGGTCTATAGGCGCACCCTGAACCGCGCCGGCGTCATTCTGTTGTCCAACGGGGTAAAGACGGCGGTGGTGGCGGCATGTCTTTTGGTGATTTACCAGTTGATGATCGGCAGGCATCTGGTCAGCCTGGCGCGCCACGCGAATAATCTGCAGCCAGGCCGCCAGCCGGGGCGGCTGCCAGAGCACGCCGGCAAGGCGGTGGGCGAACTGGCGCAGCTTGCAGAGGCCATCAGCCGTTCAGCGACGGCGTCCTACAGCTATGCAAGCGAACTGGATGCCAGCAACCAGCGGCTGCAGGAGGCAAACAAAGAGCAGGCGGAATTCACCTATGCGGTGTCCCATGATCTCAAGTCCCCGTCCAACACGATCGGCATGCTGATTGAAGAGCTGGAGCAGCTTAGCCTGGAGGATGAAGGGGCCCTGCAGACCCTGGCCGACATGAAGCGCACCAACACCCGCATGGGGCAATTGGTGGAGGATGTGCTGAACTATGCCCGGATCATTGAAGAACGCCCGGTCTTTGAACAGGTGGAGATGGGGCCGCTGCTGGAGGCGCTGAAGGAGGATCTGGCGGCAGATATTGCGCGCAGCGGCGCGGACATCCGGATGGAAACGCTGCCGCCGGTTCACGGCCACGCGCTGCAGTTGCGGATCCTGTTTCAGAACCTGTTGGCAAACGCCATCAAATTCCGTGCCCCGGACCGGGCACCACGGATCGAAATCCGCATGGTCCCACCGCGCAGCGGCGACAGGCCGGACCAGGTCCGCATTTCGGTGTCAGACAATGGCATCGGCATTCCCGCTGCGCTGCGCCAGAAAGTTTTCGGATTGTTTCAGCGGCTTCACGCAAGTTCAAGCTATACGGGTTCTGGTCTTGGATTGACAATTTGCAGAAGAATCGCCTCAAATCACCACGGCAGCATCACAGTTACCGACGGGATCAACGGCGGCACCGCCTTTGAAGTCCTGCTATGGTTGAACGAACTGCCTTGAACGACATCCGCCAGTCGGGCGGCAAAGGGACAATAGAATGACGAAGCGCATTAAACTGGCGATCATTATTGACGACGATGAGGTCGATCAGCGGATCTACAGGCGGGTTATGGACCGCTCCGGACTGGTGGATAACGTCATGTGCTTCACTTATGCGGATGAGGCGCTTGCCCATCTGATCGCACATCCGGACCTGGAGGTGGATGTCATCTTTCTGGACATCAACATGCCGCGGATGAACGGCTTTGAATTCCTGGATGCCGCAATGCAGGAATTCGGCAGCGCCTTTGCCAGAATGGTGGTGGTGATGCTGACCACCTCGCTGCATCCAGAGGATGAGCAGCGCGCCAAAGGCATGGAGGTTGTCAAGGAATTCATCCGCAAGCCGCTGACGGTGGAACATGTCGCAGAGGTTGCCAAACTGCTGGAACAGCGCGAACCACAGTAGGCCGATCCCAGCGTTTGATCCCGCTGTGCGGCCTGCCCTGCAGCCGCAGGCCTGAACACAGCCGGTCCCGGGTCGGTCTCAGGTCGGCCTTGGGCGGGGTCTTCCCAAAGATTTCAGCGCTCCCAGGCCGGTGGACAGCCCGCCGATCCGGGGGCGTTTATTGTTTCCACCTGTTAACCAATATCCGGCGCAGACCCCGATTCCCGGTGGCAGAGCGCCGTTTTTCCGCCGTATTTGGCCCCATGCGCGGCCTGCGCCTTTGGTTGAGTGTCGCGGCCACCTGAATCCGGTGCCTGGGCAAGCCGCCAACTACCGGAAAAACAGGTGAAAAAACCCGACCCTCTCCGTTCGCCAATATTCCCTCTTTGCGCCTTATTGTTGCCGGGTTCTCAACAGATCAGATTAACAAAGAATTAATGCATCGAGCAGGCAGCAGCAAAAGCAGCGGTCACAGAACAGTGAGACGGGAGCAAGAGAATGGCACTCAATACGCTTGTCGAAAATTCAGCCGAAATGGAGCAGCAGGATGACCTGCAGCCGGGCACCACGCTGCTTCACGGCCAGTACACGATCACACGCTTTCTCAACAACGGCGGCTTTGGCATCACCTATCTGGCTAAGGACAGCCTGGACCGGACGGTTGTGATCAAGGAATGTTTTGCGGATGCTTTCTGCCGCCGGACCCAGGCGCAGGTCAGCGCACGGTCCCGGGCGCATCAGGGCGAGCTGAAGTCGATCATCCGCCATTTCATCCGCGAAGCGCAGAGCCTGTCGAAGCTGAAGCACCCCAACATTGTCGGTGTGCACCAGGTGTTCGAAGACAACGACACCGCCTACATGGCGATCGATTATGTGGACGGACGCGACCTGCAGGATATTCTGGATGACGCGGACGCCACGCTGACCCCGGAGCAGATCACCAGCATGACCCGCAAGCTGCTGGAAGCCATCGGGTATGTGCATGACGCCAATCTGCTGCATCGCGACATTTCCCCCGACAACATCCTGCTGACCAAGGACGGCGAGCCGGTGCTGATCGACTTTGGCGCCGCCCGCGAAGACACCAGCGCGGATGGCCGCAAGCATTCGGCGCTGCGGGTGGTCAAGGACGGCTATTCGCCGCAGGAATTCTATATCGCCGGCAGCGATCAGGGCCCCTGGAGCGATCTCTATGCGCTGGCAGCCTCGCTGTACCATGTGATCAAGGGCGAGGCGCCGGTAAACGGCCAGGCCCGGCTGGTGGCCATCGCCGAACAGCGCCCCGATCCGTATGAGCCCCTGGCCGGTGCGGTTGAGGGATATGGCGACGGGTTCCTGGAGGCCATCGACAAGGCGATGAACACAAAACCGGCAATGCGCCTGCAGACCGCCGGGGACTGGCTGGCGATGCTGGACGGCAAAGCGGTTGAGCTGGCCGCGCCGCAGGCGGCCAACAGCACGGCTGCGCCGGCCGGTGCGGACACAAAGCGCAGCCGCCTGCCGGCAGTCTCTGTTCTGGCGGTTCTGGCCGGTCTGGGCGTGGCAGGATATGCCTACTATGGCAGCACCGGTGCTGATGCGGTTGCGGAAGCGCCGACGGCAGCAGTGGCAGCAGCAGAAATCGCAGAGGCGACGCCTGCAGCGGCAGATCCCGCCCCGGCGGCTGAGGAACGGGCCGCTGTGGCAACAGCAGAAACGGTGGCAGCAGTTGACAAGCCTGCAGTGACTGAGGCACCGGCGGAACCCGCCGCGGCCGAACCGCAGGCAACCGCCGCAATTGAGGAACCGGCACAGCCCGAACCGGCGGCAGTGCAACCTGGGCCCTTTACAGGTCATGCGGTCAGCTATGCCCTGTGGGATGTCTCGGTGCCCTTCGAGTTCGAAGAAAAGACCGTGCGCAAAGCCCGGGTGGTGTCGATCACCGGCACCGGGGAAAACACCGATCTTGGCAAGACAGGCAGCTGGATTGCGCCGGGCGTGGATATTCTGACTGTCAATAACCAGCCGCTGACAGCAGATGCCCCGTTTGCCTCGCAGATGCTGACCGCGATGCAGATCGATCCGGACGGCTATACCCGCGCCTCCATCCGTTACAGGGATGCGGAAACCAAACGGTTCGAAATGGGACTGCTGGCATTGCCGGTCGTGCGCCGGACCGGGATGAACAGCGGTCTGCAATTCGAAGCCCGGATGCAAGACGGCGCGTGGGTCACAGCTGTTAGCCAGCAGGCTGCCCAAGGGTCTGCGGATTTGCAGCCCGGAGACATCCTGCTGCGTGAAACCGCAACCGGCACCCGCCTGACAGAGGCAGAATCGCTGGCTGAGATCATGCAGGCGCTGAAGGAACAGGGGGCTGCCGAAGCACGTTTTGACATTCTGCGCGGCGAAGAGGCAGCCACGGTCAGCCTGACACTGGCCGGGCAGAGCTAACCTCTCCAAGACTTCCACCTGACCACCAATAACGGGCGGCCCGCCTTTCCCGCGGCCGCTCACCGGGAGAGCTTTGCCTCCTGCACCGACAAGGACAGATTACATGCGGACAACTGCTAAACTCATGGGCGCTTCGCTGATCGCCATCGCCGCCGCCGGGCAATCCGCCCAGGCACAGGAAGCCTGCCAGGTCTATGAGGTCCAGGCCAACGACAACCTGCGGGAAATCACTGAGAAGGCCTATGGCCACTCCAAGTTCCGGGTGATCTACAACGCCAACCGGGACGTGATCGGTCGCAACCCCAACGTCATCGAAATCGGCATGCGGCTGGTGCTGCCCTGCGCTGATGGAAGCCTGCCCGCAGAAGCGGTTGCGGCTGAAGCGGTGGCGGAAGAGGCAGAAGTGCTGACGGCAGCTGCCACCGAAGCAGGCACCGAGGCACCGCAAGCTGACGCCCAGGCAGAGACACAGGCTGAAATTGAGGTTGAAACACTGGCCACCGCCGAGCAGGCAGAAACCCAGGCGGCCCCTGCAGCGGCAGAGCCGATGGTGCTGATCACCGGCAATGATTTCCCGCCCTTCACCGGCGAGGACCTGCCCGGCCGCGGCATGTTCACCCAGCTGATCGAAACCGCCGCCCTGCGCAGCGCATCGGACACCGAGGTCTCTGTGACCTTTGTCAACGACTGGGAGTCGCATCTGGAAACCCTGTTGCCCGCGATGGCCTTTGAAGGCTCCTTCCCCTGGCTGAAGCCCGACTGCGAGGAATACGCTGTTCTGTCCGAGGGCGACAAGGTCCGCTGCGACAGCTACCGCTTCTCCGATCCCTTCTATGAAATTGTTGACGGCTTCTTTGCCGCCACCGGCAGTGTCTATGCCGACGCCTTTGACTATGGCGCGCTGAAAGGCGCCCGGATCTGCCGCCCCGAGGGCTATTCCATGGCGCATCTGGATACCGCAGGCCTCACCGCGGAAACCGTGAAATTCTACCGCCCGGTGCAGATTTCAGAATGTTTCACCGCCCTGACCGCCGGGGCCGTGGATGTGGTCGCCCTCGACACTCTGGTTGCCAGCGACACGCTCGCCTCCATGGGGCTGGCTGGCCAAATCAAGGAAAACCCGAACCTTGGCGAGGTGAAATCTCTCCATGCCATCGTTCACAAGGATCATCCACGGGCCGATGAAACCCTGGATCTTCTCAATCGCGGACTGAAAGAAATGTCCGTTTCCGGTGAATGGTACGCCATCATCTCCAAGGCGCTGCAAAGCGAAATCAGACCTCTGACGAACTGACTGACCTCCCCCCCAATCCCCTAATCCCCCAAGATCACTGCCTTCAGGCCTCTGGGCGTCACGGCGGTGCCATTGAAAAGGAACTAAACTCATGACGATGATCAAATCCCTGGTTCAATACAGCGCAACCACCGTAACCGCCGCCCTGTTCATCTCCACCTCTGCGGCTGCGCAGGAAGCCTGTGCCCCCTATACCGTTCAGAACGGCGACAGCCTTGGTTCGATTGCCATGTCCGCCTATGGCTCCTTCGATTATCAGATGATCTTCAACGCCAACCGCAACGCGATTGCCAACCCCAACAGCCTGGCCCCCGGCACTGTGCTGCAGATCCCCTGTGAAGACGGACGTCTGAGCGCGGACAGTGATGTGACGGAAATCATTTCGGAAGAAGAGGAAAAACAGGCCAAGCGCGCCAAGTCCAGCGTCTATGAGCCGCCGATCAAGATGGTCTCTGCCAACGGCTGGGCGCCCTTCACCGGCGAAAGCCTCAAGGGCGGCGGCATGCTGGTGCGCCTGGCCACCACCGCGCTGAACCGTGGCGGCAACGACCGGGAATACAACCTGAGCTACGTTGATGACTGGCAGTCCCATCTCGATACGCTGCTGCCGCTTGGCGCCTTTGATGTGTCGATTGCCTGGTTCAAGCCGGCGGATTGTTCCAACCCCGAGACAATGGACGAAAACACCAAATACCGCTGCACGCAGATGAATTTCTCGCTGCCGATCTATGAATCTGTTTCCGCCCATTTCACCCTGCATGACAACCCCTATGCCAATGTCCGGGACTATGCGGATTACGCCGGGGCGAAAATCTGCCGCCCGGATGGCTGGTCCATGTCGGAACTGTCCAGCAATGGCCTGGTTGAACCTTTGATCACCCTGGTGCAGCCGGCCGATGGCACCGATTGCATGCGGGCTGTCTTGAATGGCGAAGCGGATATGGGGCTGCTGGATCTCGAAGTCGGCGATGCCGCGATCCAGGAACTTCCGGAAGCGGCGAACAAGGTTCAGCTGAACCCGAACCTGTCGCAGCTGCAGTCGATCCATTTCGCAACACATAAAACCAACCCGCGCGGCCGCGTTTACCTGTCCCTGCTCAACAAGGGCCTGAACGAGATGCGCGAAACCGGCGAATGGTACGCGATCATTGCCGACAGCCTGGCCGAGTTCAACAAGATCGGCAGCTAAACCATTCTTCCGGCCATGCCCTGCTTGCTGCGGGCATGGCCGGGACATCCGCCCGGAGCATGGAACAGGCGGAGCAGAATCCGCGGCAGCGGCAGACAAAATCAGGGGCAGCCGGGCAGTTACCAGACCCGCTTTGCTACCTGTGAAGAGCAAAAAGGCAGACGACATGGGATTTTTCGGAAAACTTATTGGACGCCAGGACACGCACAGCGGGCCTGAACCGATGGACAGGCTGCGGGTCGCAGATGAGACGATGCAGCAGGAAGTACTGCAGGCCGTGGCACAGCACACCCGTACCGTGGAGCTGGATCTGGATCTGAACCCGCAGCCGGACCAGTACGACAGCAGCCAGCCAGAGACCGCTACCGCTACCGCTGCCGCGGATCCGGTTGCCGTTGCGGGCATCTGGGACCTGGATCCGGCTTCTGCTGCCCCCGCAGCCCCGCCTGCGCCGGCAGCTGACGAGACCGCTGCGCAGATGCCGCAGCCTGGCGGCGAGATGCCGGATCTCACGGCCCATGTCAGCGTGGCCCCCGCCCGCAAACGCCGTGCCAAGACCCGCCTCTTGGGCTTTGACACCTCGGATGGCGATGTCGTCAATCTGTTCGACAATTCCGCCCCCGCGGCACCGGTTCGCGACACAAAATTCCCGGTGGGCTGGCTCGTGGTCGCCGACGGACCCGGCTATGGCGAAAGCTTCACGCTGCAGGCTGGCATGTCTGCCATCGGCCGCGGCGAGGATCAGGCGGTTGCGCTGGATTTCGGCGATACTGCAATTTCCCGCAACAACCACGCGGCGATTGTCTTTGACCCGGAAACCTCGCAGTTCTTTCTGGGCCACGGCGGCAAGAGCAATATCGTGCGCCTGAATGGTCAGCCGGTGATCAGCAATGAAGCGCTGAAGAGCGGCGATCAGATCCGTCTCGGCGAAACCACGCTGCGTTTCATGGCGCTGTGCGGCGAAGACTTCAACTGGACCAGCGCCGGCACACAGGAGGCAGAACATGTGGAAATCGCCTGAACCACGCTTTGACGTTGCTGCCGCCATTTGCCAGGGCGCACGCGACTATCAGGAAGACGCCATCATCACCGATTTTCCGGCAGGCACCGATATCGGCATGGCCGTTCTGGCGGATGGCATGGGTGGCCATGCTGCTGGCGATGTCGCCTCCAAAATGGTGGTGACCGAGGCCTTCAGCAATCTGAAGTTCGAGAGCGTCAATTTTGCCGAGTATGAAAAGCAGATCCCCTATCACCTGACCCGCGCCGCGTCAGAGGCCAACAGCTGTGTGCAGGACTATGTCCAGGACAATCCCAGTGTGCGCGGCATGGGGGCCACCCTGGTGTCGGTGGTGATGATCGAGGACCGCCTGTACTGGCTGTCGATTGGCGACTCGCCGCTGTATCTGATGCGCGGCGGCAAGCTGCAGCAGCTCAACGAGGATCACTCGATGGCGCCGCAGATCGACATGATGGTCAAGGCGGGGCTGCTGGACGAGGCCGCCGGACGGGATCACCCGGATCGCAACTGCCTGACCTCGGTCATCCTGGGCGACCGGGTGACGCGCACCGACTGCCCCAAGGCGCCGTTCCGGCTGGAAGTCGGGGATCTGGTGGTTGTCTCCAGCGACGGGCTGCAGTTTCTGGAAGATGCGCGGATCGGCAAGATCCTGCACAAATACCGTCGCCGCAAGAGTGCGGAAATCGTTGAACGGCTGCTGGCGGCGCTGGATGAACTGGCGGACCCGGATCAGGATAATATCTCCTTTGCGGTGATCAAGCTGAATCACAACAAGCCGGTGACCCGCAAAATGCACCGCAAGCCGCTGGATCTGGTCGGCGACCAATCAGCCACTGCAACCCGTGTGGTGGCGATGAACAGCAATTCCAGCGATGGGCCGTCGATGCCGGAACAGGAGGCCAAGGTGGTTCGGCTGGCCGGGAAAGGGCGCTAGGCATGGCACAAGCGCAGAGCACCGAAACCGCTGCCGCGCTGCGGTGCGCATTGGCAGAAGGGCAGATCCCGGCCCGTCTGCAGGCTGCTGCCCAGAGCGTGCTGGACACGCTGGAGCAGCCGGTGCGGGTGACACTGTTCGGCCTGCCCGGCGCGGGCAAGTCCAGTGTTGTGAACCTGCTTTTGGGCAGCCCGGTGCTCCCGGCGGGTGCGGCGCTGCCCACCTTGCAGATCACCAGCGGCGCAGCCGCGGCCTGCAGCGGTGTTTTGGCGGACGGCAGCCGCTTCAGCCTGCCCGGGTTCGACACCGCGGCGCTGGCTGCAAGGGCTGCGGTCTTTGCCGAGGCACAGTTGCCGCTGCCTGCGCTGAACCGGATCAACGTGCTGGAAATTGCAGCGCCGGATGCGGTGGCGCTGGACCGGGCGGTACCCTGGTCTGCGCAGAAAACAGACATCGCCCTGTGGTGCACCCAGGCCTTCACCGCGGCGGAACAGGCTGCATGGGCCAGAGCCCCGGAGAATATGAAGGACAGCGCAATCCTGCTGGTTGCCAAGGCCGATGAACTGGCGGCTCAGGGGCGGCTGCAGCCTGCGCTGGCCGCCATTCAAAGCGCCGCAGGTGAGCATTTCAATCAGGTGCTGCCGCTGGCCGCTCTGGACGCGCAGGCGGCGCGGCGGCAAGACGGCACCGTGGACCGCGACCGGTTGCGCCGCACGGGCGGACAGGCGCTGATTTCCGCGATCATGCACGAGGCGAACCTACGGCAGCAGGCCGCGCTGGACCGGGCCGGCGACCTGCTGAGAACATGCGCAGTGGCGCCCGCAGCCATCCCGGCTGCAGCACCCGCACCTGTTCAGACCGCTTTCGAACCGGAACCCGCGCCCGCGATGGCGCCGCCGGCACAGCCGCCGCAGGACGGTCCGCCCACCGTCCAAGCCACGCCACCGGGTCCGGTCCCCGTGCAGGCGGCAGCAGCGGAGCACTCTGGCCTCAGCCCGCAGGTGCGACAGGCCTACGGCGCGGCACTGGACTATCTGACAGAACAGGGGCACAGCCTGGGCCAGGCCTGGCAGGGCACTGCAGACCAGAACGCCCCACGACTGATCCGGGACACCCTGAAATCGGTGCAATGGCTGGGCGACTATCTGGAAGACTGCGACAGCAGCGGCGACAGTGGGCTGGCAGGCATACGCGGCGCGGTCTCTGAGGCCGAAGACCTGATCCAGCTGATCCAGGTGGAACAGGACGACACGTCGCTGTTTGATGCCACCAGCATCCTGTTGCAGCTGAAACGGGATATGCAGGCACAGCTGGCCGCCTGATCCCGGCCTGCAAGAACGCCAATCAGGGTTTTCACCTTATAGGGTGAAAACCCGCTGCCACATGCCGTGCAGTGCTGCCAGATCGTCCTGGCTGTGGGCAAAGAGCGCGCATTCTCCGCCTGCCCAGACCACCGACACGCATAGGCCGCCCTCCAGAACCGGGCCAAGCGACACCAGCCGTGGCGTTTCCAGCGGGCCTGCATGTTTGGCAAAAGAGGCCTGGAAACGCTCCCATTGGACTTCGGCAATCTGTTGCAGCTTGGTCAGAACCGCCTGATCCGCAGCCGCACCCATCCAGGCGCCGCCGGAATGCAGCAGGCAGGCCGCATATAGCTCGGCGCTGGCATCAATGAAGAAAGCCATGGGCCGTTCCTGCTCGGCCGGGTCCAGGTCCATGATCTCTTCCAGCATCGTCAGGGGCAGCCCCAGGCTGCCCAGACCGCTGTCCGCAGCGGCGGCGGCAAATCCGGTTTCGACCAGAACGGGCTGTTCCATTTGCGCCAGCCGGACCATCGCCGCAGCCACCGCTTCCAGAACCTCCGGCTGGTCATGCGACAGGGCGGTTCCGATCAGCGGCTGGGCTTCAGCCAGATCGCTGCTGGCCGAAACCAGTGACATCAGGCGCCGTTCGGACACCACAAGAGCAAGATGGCTGTCGCCGGCATGAAAACACAGCTGCCGTTGCAGAACCGTGGTGGCAATCTCTTGCAGGATGGCAGGCAGCGGCGGCGGAAAGCAGCCGTTGGAAATCACCCGTTTGCCATCCCGGAACACGGTTTGGCGGGCGCCCAGGGCAGCCAGGTTCCCGGCAATTGCGTCGTCGTGTGTCACTTTGAAAATCCTGTTCGAAAGGCGTCTTGCACGGGTCTGTCAGCCCTCTGCGCTGATCCGGACCAGACAGGCCTGCGCGGCAATCTGAAAGGCGGCCAGATCCAGTTCGGGGGCGGCCAGGCACAACAGCGCATCTGTTGGCTGCTGCGGTGACTTGAAGGCAAGCAGGAGCCGGCCGGTTTCCCGTGCCAAGGCAAAGTCCGGCGCAGCAGCGCCAAGTGGCGGCGTGCCGTCCCCGCCCAGCAGGCAACCTGCCTGGGCACACAGCTTGTCCAGCGCATGGCGGTCCAGCGTCGACTGGCTGTTGGCCACCAGGACCATGCCCGCAGCCAGATCCGCATAGGCCACCGTCCCGCAGGCGGGAAACTGGCCGTGCAACGCATCAAGTTCTTCCGATACAGTCATAAAAGCGACCTTGCCTGAAGGGCCGGTTCTGGCCGGCCCGCAGGACAATTCACAACCGCAACGGCGGCTGGATTACAAGCCTCTTTTTCAGCTCTCCAGCAATTCCCGGCGCAGGGACGCAAGATCGCTGTCCTTGCGCGCGTCGGGACGCGGTGTGCGCTTGGCGCCCTGGGGCCGCACCCGCCGCGGAATAACATGGCCGGTTGGCACCTCCTGCAGGCTGTCTGCCTGGACCGGGGCCTGGGGCTGTTCCAGCACCGCCGCCAGCGGCGCGACAAAGGAAGAGGCAGGGGCAGGCGAAGCTGCGGCGGCTGCGGCAGCTTGCAAGACGGGCGGCGTGCCGCCCTGCTGGGCCGCCTCGACAATCGCCTCCAAGGCTGCAGTGAAGTCTTGGGCGCCGGAGGTTTCCCATTCCGGGCTGTCAGGTTCGGCCGCCAGCGCCTGGGTCAGCGAGATCGGGCAAACGCCGGCAAACTGGCCCTCGGTCTCGCGCGTGACCCGGGTTTGCACCCGCAGCTTGTCCAGCGGCGTGGTCAGCTTGTCGAACCGGGTGATCAGCAGCAGGCTGCGCTGGCGCACCTCCTCAGCCACCAGCCCCCAGGCCGCCGCCTCTGACTGCCGCCAGGCCTGTGTTGCATGGGTGCACCATAACACGCAGTCCACCTCGGCCAGCATCCGTTCCCAGACCTCTGGTGGCATGTTGGGGTCGGAGATGCCGGGAAAGTCGATCAGATCGCAGGCTTCCAGCACCGGCGCCTCGCAGCTGATCTGCACATACAGCGTCTCTTCCAGCGGCACCGCCTCCAGCGCCTGCAGCGAGACCGGATGACGGCTGCCGTCCAGCGCCTTGCGCGAGGGCGCGGCGTCCCCTTCGGTGATCCAGACCGGCGGCAGCCGGGTGGCGGTGACCTTTTCGGGCAGAATACGCCGCCCCAGCAGCAGGTTCGACAGCGTGCTCTTGCCGGCGCTGAACTCGCCCATGATGGCAATCCTGGGTTTGCGGTCCAGTGTCTGCGGTTGCGTCATGCGGCGGCTCCTTTGCGGGCGGCTTGCGCCGGTTCGTCTGTCTGTTTCGCGCCGTCTGGCGCCAGTTCCTTCAGCAGCAGATCCAGCAGTTCTGCCTGCTCCTGCTGCGCGGTGATTCCGAACAGATTATTCAAGTCGTTCACGCTGATCCTTGTCTTTTCAGCCACATCCATCAGCAGCGCCCGCTGCTCGGTGAAAAATGCCATCAGGCGTTCGCGGGCGTCCTGGCGGATTTCAGCTGCCTGCTGTTCCTTCAGTTCCTGAACGATCGGCGCCGTTTCCGCCTTGATCAGATCATAAAAGCCGCTGGCATAGGCCCGGTATCCGCGGCGGCGTTTCCACCAGCTTTTCCACCAGGAGGTTTGCAGATCCAGGGCAATAGTGGCACCGATCGCCACCGGCGGCGGCACTTCGGGCACGGCTGCGGGGGCGATACGGAAATCGCTGACCTGAATCGAAACCGCCTGCTGGTAGGTGTCGAAGATTGCCGACGCGGCATCGCTGTAGACCTGGGTGCAGGCCGCCAGCAGGTTCTTGCGCATCACCTGATAGCTGGACCGCAGCAAAATCCGCAGACCGTCGGGTGCATATTGCCAGGTTTCGTTTTCGCCGTAGTTTTCCAGATGCTGCAGCAGGGACGCCACCGCCCGCTCCAGAAACTTGTTATGCGCCTGGTCAACCCTGGCAGAGAAAGCGGCAAACACCTGATCCAGCGCGGTGTCCATCTGCGCCATGCTGATGGTTTCCAGCCGTCCCAGCAGCTGGCTGAGTGCCGCAGGCTCGATCACCGAAATGCGGTTGCCGTCGATCCGCATAGAGGCCACGGTGCAGGCTGTCTTCATGCTGGACACCTGGTTGGCCGCGCGCTGACGGGTCTCGGACAGAAGCCGCGCACCGGCGCCTTCGGCCAGACGCGCGCCAATAGTTTCAAACAGCTCCGGCACGCCGGAGAGCTGCCACATCTGCTCTGGTCCGGCCAGCGCATCCGGCCCGGCATATTGCCGCAATGAAGCGGCGCTGTCATGGCAGAGCGGATAGGTTTCCGGCGCCAGGGCGGCATTGGCCCACAGGGCGCTGCCAAAAACGATCCTGGGGTTCTCCGGGCCGTTCATTTTCTCCAGGGTCGCCAGGATGCTGTCGCGGATATCCGGGATCTGGTTCACCGGGTCCGGCAGCTCGTCTATCCGGTTCACAAAAATCACGATGCCTTCCGACCGCACATTGGAGATCATCCGGATCAGGCCCATGTCGACCGAGCTCAGCGCCTGGGAGGCAGACAGCACCACCACGCACAGGCGGCTGTTGCGCAGCGACTTGATGGTGATCTGCTCACGCATCAGGAAGGTGTCGTTGACGCCGGGCGTGTCGCGCAGGCACAGCGGCACCGGCAGCGAAGGCAGCGGCAGAAACAGGTCGGCAGATTTGGTGATATCGGCAAAACGGCCCTGCTGATCGCTGCTGCCTGCCATTTCGAAATCATCGCCCAGACAGACATAACGCTGCATTAGGTCGTCATCCAGATGCCGGTAATCATGCTTCTGGCCCAAAAGCAGCTCAAACCGGCGGCCCAGCCGCTTGCGGGTCTTTTCGCGCATTTCCGCGACCTGAGCCTGGATTTTCTGCAGCTCCTCATCAGCGCCTGCGCGCATCGACAGTTCGCCGATACGGCCGCCGCTGGACACCAGATGGTCCCATTCATCGCCGTTGAAGAACTGGAAGGAGGCCACCGGGTCGCCATCCTTGCGCGGTGCATTCAGATTCAGCGAGGTGACAACCGAGGTCCAGGGGTTCACATCTGCAGGCAGCAGGCCGGGGCGGGCCACCATTGCATTGACCAGAGAGGTTTTGCCGGATTTGATCTGCCCGATCATCGTGACGCTGGGTTTGAAGTCTTCAAGCTCTTTCAGCAGGCGGCCGGTCTGGCTGCGGCCACCCGCCGCTTCCAGCGCCTGGACGTCCAGCAAGAGATCCTGGAGATCCTCGATTTCGCCGGCAAGACTGGCAAGGCGGGCATGGCCTTGTTGCAAAAAAGGAAAACTTCCGGGATCAGCGGGCTGACAATCGGTGGTCTCATCCATGATAGATTTCGTCCTTGTCGGTCTGAACGGGCAGCACAGGATCCGGGATCAAAGCCGCCTCTACTTTTCTGAAGACCGAACAAACAGCCATGAAAGGCAAAATTTGGGCAGACTAGGGCTGACAATTTGTTTTTGCGGAAATTTTAAGAAATTTTTAAACAATTTGCACAGCGCCCCGGCGGCGGGCGGCGGCGCAGGCCGTTC
Source organism: Leisingera sp. S232 (assembly GCF_049800895.1). NCBI lineage: Bacteria > Pseudomonadati > Pseudomonadota > Alphaproteobacteria > Rhodobacterales > Roseobacteraceae > Leisingera > Leisingera sp. S232. The sequence goes on from NZ_JBNAFX010000010.1 coordinate 86,881, forward strand.
CGGCAGGGGACGCCAGGACAGCGGCCAGGCCGGGTCGCTTGGCGACAGTGACCCGAGGCAGGAAGAAAAATCTTTCAGATAAATCGCTTAGGTCATGACACCCGCTGGCCGTCATCACCAAAGTAATAGGCCCGCGCCGGGTCGTATCCGAATTGGACGTCATCGCCCGGCACAATGGTGTGCTGGCCGAACAGCCGGATCGTCAGCGGCGCCGTGGCGGTTTGCAGGATCACATTGGTGTCGCCGCCCAGCTGCTCCACATGGGACACGGCACCGGCAATCGGTCCGCCGCTTTGCAGCCGGATGTCTTCGGGACGCAGGCCCATTTCGCGTGGATCACCCGGCGACAGCGCTGCCGCAGGCAGGAAGTTCATCGAAGGCGCCCCCAGGAACCCTGCGACAAACCGGTTGGCGGGATTGTTGTACAGCTCCATCGGGCTGCCAATCTGCTCTACCCGGCCGTCGCGCAGCACCACGATCTTGTCAGCCAGGGTCATTGCCTCTGTCTGGTCATGGGTCACATAGATCATCGACGCGGACAGCTGCCGGTGCAGGTTGGCGATTTCGATCCGCGTGTTCATGCGCAGCGCCGCATCAAGGTTCGACAGCGGTTCGTCAAACAGGAACAACCTGGGCTGGCGCACGATGGCCCGGCCGATGGCGACGCGCTGGCGCTGACCGCCGGACAGCTCGGACGGGTAGCGGTCCAGATAGGGCTCCAGCCCCAGCATCCGGCTGGCCTCGGCCACCCGTTCCTCGATCACCGCCTTGGGCTGGCGTTCCTGTTTCAGGGCCAATGTCAGGTTGCCGCGCACATTCAGATGCGGATAAAGCGCATAGCTTTGGAACACCATGGCGATACCGCGTTTGGAAGGCGGCGTCTGGTTGACCAGCTCGCCGCCGATGCGGATGTCGCCAGAGCTGGCATCCTCCAACCCGGCGATAACGCGCAGGAGGGTGGACTTGCCGCAGCCCGACGGGCCGACGAACACCACAAACTCGCCATCTTCCACTTCGAGGCTGATGTCTTTCAGGACGTGGACCGGGCCAAAGGACTTGTTGACATTGTTCAGGGACAGGGCGGTCATTGGGCCTCCTCCTCCAGGGATACGGGCTGGCCGGTGCGGATGCTTTGATCCGCGGCCAGACAGATGGCGAGTGATTGCACGGCGTCGCACATATGGCGGCTGAGATCGGTGTCTTCGGCGATGGCGCGCAGCACAAATTCCTGTTCGGCATTACAGAGCTCTTGGTGGCCGGGTTCATCGGGCATGTCGATCATCCGGTCCCCGTCGGGGCGGTGCACCAGAATGCTGCCGACGCGGGTGTGCCCGTCCACATCTGCCGATGCGCCCTTGTTTCCTTCGGTGATCGATACAGAGCCATTGGGGGTGATGATGTCTTTTACGAAAAACGCGGTTTCCGACATCATCGGCCCCCAGCCGGCCTCGTACCACCCGGTGGAGCCGTCCGCGAAGACAACCTGGAACTGGCCGTAATTGTACATGTCCTGCGGAATTTCATCCGAGAGCCGCAGGCCCATGCCATGCACCCTGACCGGGGCGGCATCGGTGATCTGGCACATCACATCAACATAATGGACGCCGCAGTCGACGATCGGGCTGGTGGTCTGCATCAGCGCCTTGTGGGTTTCCCATTCGGCGCCGGAGGATTGCTGGTTGAGGTTCAGGCGGAACACATAAGGGCCGCCAAGAGCGCGCGCTTCGGCAATCAGCCGCTGCCAGCTGGGGTGATGGCGCAGGATGTAGCCGACGACGAGTTTGCGGCCCAACTCTATGGCAGTGTCAACCACCCGCTGCGCGTCGGCGACAGTGGTGGCCAGCGGTTTTTCCACAAACACATGCGCGCCAGCCTCCATTGCTGCGCAGGCATAATCCGCGTGGCTGTCGGAATAAGTGGCGATCACAGCAAGGTCCGGTCTGGTCGCTGCCAGCGCGCGGCGGAAATCGGTGAACACCGGATAGCCTTGCAGGTCCGGGTGGCTGACAGTGCCGGAACGGTTCACCAGCCCGATGATTTCGACGTCGGGGCTGCGATGGTGGGCCAGCGCGTGGGACAGGCCCATATTGCCAAGGCCGGCGATCAGGACGCGGGTCATTTCACAGCTCCGGATGTAATGCCGCGGATCAGCTGGCGCGAGAAGATCACATAGAGAACCAGCGCCGGCAGAATGGCCATCGACAGCGCTGACAGAACCGCGTTCCAGTCGGTCACGAACTGGCCGATAAAGACCTGGCTGCCCAGCGTCAGGGTTTTGGTTTCCTCAGCCGGGGCCAGGATCAGCGGGAACCACAGGTCATTCCAGATCGGGATCATGTTGAACACGGCAACCGTGGCCATCGCCGGGCGCACCAGCGGCAGCACCAGCCGGAAAAAGATGGTGTATTCGCTCAGCCCGTCAATGCGGCCAGCGTTCTTCAGATCGTCGCTGACCTGTTTCATGAACTCGCTGAGGATAAAGACCGCCAGCGGCAGGCCTTGCGCGGTATAGACCAGGATCAGCGCCCATAGGCTATTCACCAGGCCCGAAGCAACCATCATTTCAAGGATCGCCACCGTGCCGATACGGATCGGGATCATGATGCCAAGCGCCAGATACAGCCCCATCAGCGTGTTGCCCCTGAAACGGTACTCGCTGAGCGCATAGGCCGCCATGGCACCAAACAGCAGCACGAAAAACAGCGAGGCAACGGTGACAATCAGCGAGTTTTGAAAGTAGAGGAAGAAATCCCCCTGTTTCATCACGGTCTGATAGCCGATCATCGAAAAACTGTCGGCATCCGGCAGCGCCAGCGGCTCGCGGAAGATCGCCTTGCGGGTCTTGAAGCTGTTGATCAGGATCACAAACACCGGAAACAGCGCAATCAGCACATAGAGGATCAGCGCGCCATGCATGGCATAGGTGTTCAGCGAATTGGAGCGGGCCTTGGTCATATCATCTGCTCCTTACAGCTGGTACCGGCGCATCCGGGTCTGGATGCCAAAGAGATAGACACAGACTCCCAGCAGGATGATCGCAAACATCGCCCCGGCAATGGCGGATCCCATATGCGGATCACCCAGCTGAAGCTGAAAGCCAAAAAAGGTGCGATACATGAAAGTGCCAAGGATATCAGTTGAGAAATCCGGCCCCGCCAGCGCGCCCTGGGACGCATAAATCAGGTCAAAGGCGTTGAAATTGCCAACAAAGGTCAGGATCGAGATGATCCCGATCGACGGCAGGATCAGCGGCAGCTTGATCTTCCAGAACGCCGCCAGGCCAGTGATGCCATCAACCTCGCCGGCTTCGAGGATTTCCTCGGGGATCGACAGCAGCGCCGCATAGATCAGCATCATCGGTATACCCACGAACTGCCAGACGGAAATCAGCGCCAATGTGGTCAGCGCGTATTCCTCCTTGCCCAGCCAGGGCGCAAACAGGGATTTCAGGCCAACCGCATCCAGCATCGATGGCGCAATGCCCCAGATCGGCGACAGGATCAGCTTCCAGGCAAAGCCGACAACCACAAAGCTGAGGATGGTCGGAATGAAGATCGCCGACCGGTACAGCGCCGCAAAGCGCAGCCGCGGGTGGCTGAGAAGCGCCGCCAGCGCGATGCCGATCGGGTTCTGCACCAGCATATGCACCAGAAAGAACCAGAGGTTATTGCCCAGGGCGTTCCAGAACTGCTCTGACCAGATGGGATCAAAGAACAGGGTCTGGAAATTGGCCAGCCCGGTAAAGACCCGCTCCTGATCGATCCGGCTGTAGAGCGCCAGACGCAGGGTGTTGAACAGCGGAAAGATCATCACGGCGGTGTAGATCAGCACGGCAGGGGCCAGAAACACCGGGATATGCCAGCGGATGCGGGGCTTGTTCATGGAATATCTCCTGAAAGGTCCGGGCGGCGGTCAGGCCGCCCGGAACTGAAAGCCGCAGCGAGGAGGACGTTACTGCTGCGGCGCGTACCAGCTGGCCAGGCCATCCTGCAGCTTGCTGCCCAGCTCCTCAGGCGCGGCGGTGCCTTTGATGGCAGCGACAGACGCACCCCAGGTCTCGTTTTCCAGGTTCGGGGTGCCGCGGGACAGGATCTGATAGGTCGAGCGGATGGTGCTTTCGCATTCGCCACGCCAGCTGACAAACTCCTTGGCCAGCGGGTCTTCCAGCGCGACCGGCTCTTTGGACAGCGGAAAGAAACCGGGCAGGGCGTTGCCAAAGATCGTCGCAAACTCCGGCGAACCGACCCAGGCCAGGAAGGTCCGGGCAGCGTCAGGGTTTGCGGTTGCCGCATTCATGCCGATACCGATGTCGGTATGATCAGAGATATAGCAGGTGTCGCCTGCGTTCTGCACCGGCGGCTTGAAGGCGCCCATCTTGAAATCCGCCAGCGCATTGAAGCCTGAGATTTCCCAGGACCCCGCCGGATAAATCGCCGCCCGGCCAAGGGTGAACAGGTTCTGGCTGTCGGGATAGGTCTGTGCCTCATAGCCGTCACCCAGATAGTTACCCCATTTGGCCAGCGTTGCATAAGGCGCGGTCCAGGCTTCATCGGTCAGCTTCTGCTCACCGGCAATCAGCGCCCGGCGGCCTTCTTCGCCTTTCCAGTAGTTCGGGCCGATATTGTTATAGCCCATGGTGGCGGCTTCCCACTGGTCGTTGGTACCCATCGCCATCGGAATATAGCTGCCGTCCGCGCGGATCTTTTCCAGCGCGGCAAAGAAATCAGCCTCGGTTTCCGGCACCTCGATGCCCAGCTCTGCAAAAGCATCGGCATTGTAGATAAAGCCGTGGATCACCGAGGCCATCGGCACGCAAAAGCTGGCAGAGCCATCGTCGGTCTGCCAGGCGGATTTGGCCACGTCAGAGAAGTTGCCCATCGCCTCCATGTCATCCAGATCGGTCAGATGCCCTGCCTCAAACAGGGCCAGCGAGGCGTCAAAGGGGCGGCAGGTGATCAGATCGCCGGCGGACCCGGCGTCCAGCTTGGAGTTCAGCACCGCGTTGTATTCCGCCGGGGCCGAGGGCGTGAACTTCACCCTGATGCCGGGATGTTTGGCCTCAAAGGCCGGAATGATCTTTTCCTGCCACAACGACAGGTCGTCGTTGCGCCAGCTTTCAATTGTCAGGGTCACGTCTTCGGCCCAGGCGGCCGTTGCCGTCAGGGCTGTTGTTGTCAGCGCAATCGCAAGAGACTTCCGTATCATCATTTCCTCCCAGGTTTCTTATTTGAATTACATGCGGGTGTGCGGCAGCTGCTGAAGCGCAGGGCCCAGCTGTCCCGCGCTGTCTTCCAGCAGCTGCAAAGCACGGGGCAGGGACGGTGCGCCCGCGCAGATCAGGACGGCCGGCTTGACCGCGCCATCTGCCTGTTCCAGTGCCGACCGGGCCGCGGCGGGTGCGGCGCCGGTAATCCGGGTGACAATGGTCTCGGCGCGGGCGCGCAATTTGGCATTGTCGGCGCGCAGGTTGACCATCATCCCGCGGTAGACATGGCCCAGCTTGATCGCCATCAGGCTGGACAGCATGTTCAAAGCGATTTTCTGGGCGGTGCCTGCGCCCATGCGGGTGGAGCCGGAAATCAGCTCTGGCGGGGTTTCCAGCAGGACCGCATGATCGCAAAGCGCCAGCAGCGCACTGCCGGGATTGTTGGCAATACCGATGGTGGCAGCACCCGCCGTACGGGCCAGGCGGGCGGCCTCCAGCGTATAGGGCGTGCTGCCGCTGGCCGATACCATAATCACGGTGTCATCCGGGGTCAGCCCCGCCAACCCCTGTGCCAGCCCGTCGGTATCATCTTCGGTGCCGCCGGGCATATGCGCCGATTGCGGCAGCCCGCCGGCCATCAGGATGCGGATGCGGTCTTGGGCAATGCCGAATGTGCCGCCCAGCTCCATCGCATCGGCAGCAGCCATCAGTCCGGAAGACCCGGCCGCCGCATAGATCAGCGACCCGCCCAAGGCGAGGCTGCGCGCCATCGCCTCGGCGCCGCTGCACACCGCCGCCAAGGGATACCGCGCTGCGCCAGCCGCCTGCCGCTGGCTCTCCGCAAGCGCAAGAGCCGCCTCGTTCAGCGACGAACTTTCCAGCCTGGCGGCATCCGGATGGAGTTGCTCAGTTGTATGTGGCAGCACGTGTTCTCTCCCCATTGCCCGAAAGCATACCTATACAATACCATTTGTCTATCGAAATTTTTGTAGATCGTATTGGTAGCAATATCTGGTCAAAATAGGAAATATGCACCCATATTGGTTATTGTTTGGTATTTACATTGTGGCATAGGCGCCATATAGGTATCACCATGCGAGAGTCGAAGAATATTCCCGTCATTGCTGTGGACGGCGGCGGCACATCCTGCCGGATTGCCTATGCGGATGGCGGACGGCAGCTGATCGTCGAGACCGGCCCTGCCAATGTCACCAGCGATTACGGTGGCGCCATTGCGCGGCTCAAGGCAGGTTTTGCAGAGCTGGCCGCCGGGCTGGATATGGCGCCGGACGGGTTGCGGGCGCTGCCGGCCTATCTTGGCCTGGCAGGCGTGACCGGCAGCCGTATTGCGCAGCAGGTGGCTGCGGATCTGCCGCTGGACAGGGTGCGGGTGGAGGATGACCGCCACCCGGCGCTTGCCGGCGCACACGGCGGCGCCGACGGGGCGATCGCGCATTGTGGCACCGGGTCGTTTCTGGCCCTGCAAACACAGGGCAGCCGCCATTTTGCCGGCGGCTGGGGGCCGGTGCTGGGCGACGAGGCGTCCGCGCAGTGGATTGGCCGCAAGGCATTGGCGGCCGCGCTGCAGACCCGGGACGGTCTGGCAGCGCCGTCACCGCTGACAGAGACCCTGCTGCAGGACTTCGGCGGCACCGATGGTATCGTCGCTTTTGCAGCCACCGCCCAACCGCATGACTTTGGCCGCATCGCACGCCAGGTCACAGAGGCCGCAGCGGCTGGCGACAGCACAGCCACCGCGCTGATGCAGGACGCCGCCGCCGGCCTTCTTCAGGCGCTACAGCAGATGGGCTGGACACCGGCCTTGCCCCTGTGTCTGACCGGCGGCATCGGCCCGCATTATGCCGACTGCCTGCCGACATCCGTGCGCGGCGCAGTCACCGCCCCCAAAGGCGCCCCCATTGACGGGGCCATCACCTTGGCCCGGGCTTTTCACGCGGAGCTGCAGGCATGAATGCAGCCTCTTTCCTGGCCCCCGACGATTGGCTCAAGAACAGCGAAGGGCCGCGCTATGTCCGGCTGCGTCAGCGGTTGGAGGACGGCATCGAGGCCGGTGTTCTGCCGCCCAATTCCTCGCTGCCGCCAGAGCGTGAAATTGCAGAAATCACCGGTCTGTCCAGGGTGACGGTGCGCAAGGCCATTCAGGAGCTGGTGAAACAAGGCGCCATTGTCCAGCGCCAGGGCTCCGGTTCATTTGTGCGGGACGCCACGCCGCGCCTGGAGCAGTCGCTTTCGCATCTGACCTCTTTCAGCGAGGACATGCGCCTGCGCGGCATGGAAACCAGCGCCAGATGGCTGGAGCGCGGCGTCTTCCTGCCGTCGCCAGAAGAGGTGGCGGTGCTTGGGCTGGCGGCGGATGGTGAGGTGTCGCGGATCTGTCGCTTGCGCGAAGCGGGCGGGCGCCCGATGGCGGTGGAGCGCGCATCGCTGCCGCTGGACATCCTGCCCAACCCGCTGGCCGTGCGCGACTCGCTTTATGGTCTGCTGGCAGAAAGCGGCCTGCGGCCCGTGCGAGCCATCCAGAAGATTTCCGCCGTGAACCTCGAGGCGGAAGACGCGGCGTTGCTGGGTGTTGCCGAAGGCGCCGCCGGGCTGCGCATTCAGCGGATCTCCTACCTCGACAACGGCCGCGTCGCAGAATTCACCAAATCCAACTACCGCGGCGACGCCTATGACTTTGTGGCTGAGCTGCGGCTAACCCCGTGATCCGCAAGTCCGATGGAAAGGCTGCTCCGATGCCCCCGAACACCACCCAGATGCGTCAGGAAATCGAAGAGATCCCCGCGGCGGTCGATCGTCTGCTAAGCAACGGCGGCAGCGCTCTGTCCGCGGCGGTCGCCGTGGCGCGCAGCGGCGGCCTGCGGTTCATGATGTCTGCGGCGCGCGGCTCGTCCGACCACGCCTGTACCTACCTCAAATACGCCAGCGAGCTGCTGCTGGGCCTGCCGATGGCCTCGGTCGGCCCGTCGGTTGCCTCCGTTTACGGCGCCGAGCTGCAGGTCGCGGGCGCCCTGTGCCTGTCTGTCTCGCAATCGGGCCAAAGCCCGGACATCGTGGAGCTGACCAGAAACGCCCGCAGGGCAGGGGCAGGCACCGTTGCCATCACCAATGACCCCGCGTCGCCGCTTGCCCGGACGGCAGAGGCCACATTGCCACTGCACGCAGGCCCCGAACGCAGCGTCGCCGCGACCAAGACTTTTGTGACCTCGCTGGTGGCGGGCCTGTGGCTGCTGGCAGAGCTGAAGGGCGATGACAGCCTGCTGGCGGCGCTGCACAAGCTGCCAGAGCAGCTGGATGCTGCCGCCCGCTGCGACTGGAGCGCGGCCGCCGCCGCCATCACCGGCAGCTCGTTGTTCACCCTGGGGCGCGGTCCCAGCATGGCGATCTCCAATGAGGCAGCGCTGAAGTTCAAGGAAACCTGCCAGATCCACGCAGAAAGCTATTCCTCAGCCGAGGTGCTGCATGGCCCGGTGTCGATTGTGGCGGGCGGCTTTCCGGTGATCGCCTTTGCCGCCAAAGACGCCGCCGAGCCTCTGCTGGCAGAGGTTGCCGATACTCTGGCTGCCAAGGGCGCGCAGGTCTTTGCCACCACTCCGCTGGCGAAGCAGGCCAGCGTGCTGCCGCATGTGCGCACCGGCCACTGGCTGGCAGACCCGGTCGCCGCCATCGTATCCTTCTATACCATGGTCGAGCAGGTCGCGATGCAGCGTGGCATCAACCCGGATGCGCCACGACACCTGCGGAAAGTGACGGAAACCGTATGAGCAGTCAGGCGATCATTTACCGCGGCGGCTCTGTCTTTGACGGGGTCAGGCTGCACCAGGACGCAGCACTGCGGGTGGAAGCAGGCCGCATCACCGGCATCGGCGCCGACGCCGAGGCTGGCGGCGGCGATACGGTTGACCTTGGCGGCGGCATCCTGGCCCCCGGTTACGTTGACCTGCAGGTGAATGGCGGTGGCGGGGTAATGTTCAACGATGATCCCTCGGTGGACACTCTGACGCAAATTGCAGCCGCACACCGCAGGCTTGGCGCCACCACGATCCTGCCGACCCTGATCACCGACAGCGCCGCCAAGACCCGTTTGGCGATTGAGGCGGCAAAAGCGGCGGTGGCGGGTGGCGTGCCGGGGATTGCCGGCCTGCATCTGGAGGGCCCGCATCTGTCCGTGGCCCGCAAGGGCGCCCATGATGCCGCCTTTATCCGCCCCATGGCGGACGCGGATCTGGCAGTTCTGGTTGATGCAGCTCAGTCCCTGCCTGCGCTGATGCTCACGGTCGCGCCGGAAAATGTGTCGCCAGCGCAGGTCAGGGCACTGGTTTCAGTCGGCGCGGTTGTCTCTCTGGGCCACAGCGATGCGGAGTATGAAACCTGCCTGACCTACGCTGAGGCCGGCGCTTCTTGTGCCACCCATCTGTTCAACGCGATGAGCCAGCTGGGCAACCGCGAGCCAGGTCTTGTCGGCGCCGTTCTGGGTTCTGGCCGCCTGAATGCGGGTCTGATCGCCGACGGCATTCATGTCCACCCCGAGGTCATGCGCACCGCCTGGGCGGCCAAACGCGGTCCCGGCCGGATCTTCCTGGTCAGCGATGCGATGGCGCCCGCAGGCACTACGCTAGAGGCCTTCGAACTGGAAGGCCGGCGCATTTCCCGCAAGGACGGACGTCTGACCCTGGCCGATGGCACTCTGGCCGGCGCCGACCTGGATTTGACCACCGCCGTGCGTGTCCTGACAACCCAAGCCGAAGTCCCGCTGGAGGCCGCTTTGGCAGCCGCGACATCCATACCGGCTGATTTGATGCAGCTCAGCAACGCAGGCCGCCTGCAAACCGACCGCCACTGCCCCCTGATCCGCATCGCACCGGACCTGAGCCGCGCGGACGTGCTCATCTAATCAACTCCACACGGCCTCTCGGAACCCGCCGCGCACATCAACCCGCGGCAGCTTCTTCTTTTGTTACCATAACTATGATTACAGGCAAATTCCCTGTACTGGGGTGCGCGCTATTTTGAAGTGCGACTCCTATTAGAAAACAATGAGTTATCTAATAGGAGGAATATTGCATGGGAACGGTATATACGCAACTGAGCTTACAAGAACGGCGCAGGATCGAAGACTGGTGGCTTGCAAAGGTCCCTGTCGCTGAGATGGCGCGCGTTTTGAAGCGTCACAAGTCGACGATATTCCGAGAGATCAAACGCAACTTCTGGGCCGATGATGCCTTTCCCAAGAAGTACGCGGGATACTTCGGCATGGCAGCACACCAGCGCACGCAGCAACGCCGTTCCACGCAACGCAAGCTGATCAGACATCCCGATCTGTGCAAGCGCGTCATCGAACGGATCAAGCAAGGATGGACGCCCGAGCAGATCGGCAACCGGATGATCTATGAAGGTGCTACGCTACGCGTCTGCCAGGAGACGATCTACCGCTACATCTATTCTAAGGAAGGCATGGACCAAGAGCTCTGGTGGTACTTGCCCGAACATCGGAAATCCCGCAGGCCACGCCGTGCCAGGAAGCGCCAGAAGCCCAAGTTCGACCGTGATGTCAGCATTCTATTCCGGCCAGATGATGTCGCTCACCGTCGCCAGTTTGGGCACTGGGAGGGAGATTTGATGCTGTTCAAACAGAAACTTGGGCAAACCAATGTCACCTCGCTGGTCGAACGTGTCAGCCGCTTCACCGTGCTGCTGAAGAACCCGAACAAGCGCACCAAGCCGGTGATGGGGAAAATTATGAAAGCCGTACGCGACCTGCCTCATCTGGCCCGCAAATCAATCACCTTTGATCGCGGTACCGAGTTCGTCAGCTGGCCACATTTGCAGGCCGAAATCGGGACGCAGACATGGTTCTGCGATCCTTCCAGCCCGTGGCAAAAAGGCACGGTCGAGAACACCAATCGAAGGG
>NZ_JBNAFX010000011.1:0-95448 GCF_049800895.1 Leisingera sp. S232
ACTAAGGCAGAACTGGATGGCCGCATCGGAGAAGGTCTCCGGTCGTCCGCGTTTGCCGCATCGCTCGGCGAACCAGGTCATGTCGCGGTCAAACCAGACCAGCAGAGAGCCGCGCTTTCGAAGTGATGCGTTATAGTTGGACCAGTTCGTTGTTCGATAGCGGGAAGAGGCAGGCTTCGGCATGCCGCCGATCTAACCTACGGGATTCGCAAAGTGAATCCTCTACGGCCTTTGTGCAACAACGCCCCGTCGCGCCCTCCAGCGTGACCAGAAACGGCTCCATCATGTCGATGCCATCGGCGCCCAGCGATTTTTCCAGCGCCGCAAGCGCCTCCAGATTCAGCTCTGCCGCCTCCAGCGCCGCGCGGTCCTTCAGCACGGTGACGCAGAACGGCAGCCCGGTGGACACCTTCTGCGGCCGTCCAACGATGGCCTCCACCGGCAGGTTCACCGCCGCCGCCACCAGTTCCGGGTTGGCAAAGGGTCCGAACTCCGGCGCCACTTGCGTCATCTCGATCAGATCACCGTCCAGCCGCACCGGCACGATGCCGGCACCGGTTTCCAGAGTGATGCTGTCGCCCGCAATCAGCCCCCGGCCCCGCATCGCCGCCACCGTTGCGATGGTCGGATGGCCGGCAAAGGGGATCTCGCGGCTGGCCAGGAAATAGCGCACCTTCACATCCGCCACCTCCGACGGGCCGGTAAAGGTGCATTCCACCAATGAGGTTTCCCGGACGTAAGCGGTGCAGACATCCACCGGCAAATGCGCCGCGCCATGCACAACCGCACAGCCGTTGCCGCCAAAGGCCCGGGCCGAAAAGGCATCCACCCAGTCAAAATCATTGCGCGCCATCTGCAACTCCCGGCTTGAAAGCATCAAAAAGACGGGCCTTCGCCCGCCTTATGCAACATTGAGACCAAAACCCTAGCGTCAATCCGCTGCCTCAGCATCAGGCCGCAGACTAGGCTTAGTGCACCGCAACCGGCGTCATGTCGTTTTGCCGCGCCAGCACAAAGGCCAGGTTGCGGTCAGCCACCAGCGCCAGCTGGCCGCCTGTCGCGTCATGCACCGCATAAAGCTGCGCGCGATCACCGGCGCTCTCCTGCACCTCCTTGGGAAGATCCGCAACCGCAACCGCCTTCACATAAACGGTCCGGTCGCCAGTCTCCTTGAAATCAAACGGTGTATGCATTGCTCTTACCCCTTTCTGATACTGATCGTCTGGACCACGGTTTCGGGCCGTGCGCGGGTCAGATCCACATGCAACAGCCCGTTTTCCATCACCGCCTCGCCCACTTCAACGCCATCAGCCAGCACGAACATGCGCTGGAACTGGCGCGCCGCGATGCCGCGGTGCAGGAACACCCGCCCTTCGCTGTCATCGCGCTGGCGGCCGCGGATCACCAGCTGGCGGTCCTCGACGGTGATCGCCAGATCCTCTTCGGCGAAACCGGCCACAGCCAGGGTGATACGGTAGGAATGATCGGAAGTCTGTTCGATATTGTAGGGGGGATAGCCCTCGTTGCCCGATTTTGCCGAGCGTTCCAGAAGGCGTTCCAGCTGCTCGAACCCCAGCATATGCGGGTAGGAGCCCAAAGTTAGTTTCGACACGCTGTTCGTCCTTTATGCCAAAGCGACGGATATGCGCGGCCCCGCTTCCGGCAGCCGCCTCATTGAGAATATGGGAAGTTCTTGCAGGTTTCACAAGAGCATGCACTCTCAGGTCTAGCGGAAAAGCCGTTAACGAAGTATCTTTGACGCCACTTCATTCATCAGCCTGATTGAGTCGCCCATGAATGCACCTACAGATGTGTCAATGAAGACCGATGAGGTCCTCAAGATTGAGCTGGAAGTTTTCCGCACGCAGCACAGGGATTTGGACGATGCGATCAGCGCGCTGGAAGAGCGCGCTGTCAGCGACCAACTCACGATCCGCCGCCTGAAGAAACAAAAGCTGATCCTCAAGGACAAGATCGCTCTGATCGAAGACCGGCTGACGCCGGATATCATCGCCTGACCAAGTGCCGTCCCAACGGCGCCTGATACCGGCCAAAGCTGCCGGTTTACTGACTGCAGAAGGCAGCCTTCCCCAGTTTTCGCAGCGGCGCTCCCGCCCCCTAGCCAAGCAGCAAAGCTGCCCGGCCCAGGCGTTGGGCGTGGCAGCACGCCTTGCGGCGCGCTGTGGGCCCACCTGCTTCTTTCTGGGTGAAAATACCCCCGCCGGAGGCACCGCGCGTCAGCGCGGGTTCAAGCGTCAGCTTCTTTTGCCGCGCGCGACTTGCGGTATTGCGACGGCGTCTCGCCGTAGACCCGCTGAAACGCGCGGTAGAAATTGGACCGCGACAAGAAGCCCGATCCGGCGGCGATATCGGTGACACTCCTGTCGCTGCTTTCCAGCAGCCCGGCCGCATGCGCCAGGCGGAAGCGGTTCACATATTGCGACACATTCTGGCCTTGCGTGCGGTTGACCGCAGCGGACAGCTCCCGCGCGGGGATATGCAAACGTTTGGCCAGCCGCTGCACCGATAGATCCGGATCCAGAAACAGCTGCTCCTCCTGCAGCAGGTGCCGCAGCCTCTCCTCGGTGTCGGCAGTCACCCTGCCGGCGGGGGCTGCGGCTGCGGCTGCCCGACCCGGCGCGGAAAACACCGCAGGCAGGACGCTCAGCAGGGCCAGCAGCATGACCAGCAGTGGCACCGTCCCGGCTGAAATCAACGCTGGAACATGGCTGCCGCCGAACAGGGCGAAATCGGCGGCGATGGCCGTGTCCAGCAGCAGCACGAACACCAGCAGACCCACCGCCCGCAGCATCCACCGGTGCAGCAGGCCCGCCCGGTCCAGCCGCGCCTGCGCCAGCGCGTCCGGCCCCTTGCGCCAAAGCCGTAGCAGCGCCGCGGCATAGGCGAGGTAGCTGGCGCTGATCAGCCAGTCCAACTGCCGCATATCCGCAACCAGCAGCCAGAACAGCGCCAGCGCCGCAACAGGCGCCGCCAGATGCCGCAAAGCCCGGCGCAGAAACCCACTGGCATCCGGCAGTAAGGCCGCAAACCCCAGGTACAGAAACGGCCCGAAGTAAAGCGGCAGGATACGCTGCAGCGGGATCAGCGGGCTGAGGCCATAGCCGAATCGCAGACCGACCAGAAGAGACGACACTGCACTCAGGCCAAAAAACGCGACAAACAGCAGGTTCGCCCGGCGGCAGCCAAGCTCTGCCCGCCAGACCAGTACTGCCAGGGCGCTGCACAAGGCTGCGGTCATCACCGGCAGCGGAAAGGTGAGCATTGCACTGCTGTCCATCTGTCCTCTTTCACGGCTGTTTTGTCCTGCATCAGGTTTCAGGACAGCTATAGGGCGCCCCGGCCATTGCTGCAATCGCGCCGCCGGCGCAGGTTCCAGGACATCCAAAACAGAACCCGGAGACCATCATGAAATCCTTCCTGCACCTCCTTGCCTTCCTGTGCACTGCCGCATCGGCAACCGCCCAGGATTACATACCCGGCCTGCGGGACCTGCATATCCCGGCCGCCGCAGACAGCCGCCCGCTTGACGGTCTTCTCTGGTATCCAGCAGCAAACGCCGCAGCGCTGGAGCCAATCTATGACAGCAAGGTCTGGGAGGCGCCCCTGGCCGCACGGGAGGCCGCGCCTGCCACCGGTCCCTTCCCGCTGGTGGTGCTGTCGCATGGCATGTACGGAAACGCGCTCAATCAGGCCTGGCTGGCGGAGGCGCTGGCGCGGCAGGGCTTTGTGGTGGCAGCCATCAGCCATCCGGGCACCTCCACCTGGTCGCGCGAGCCGGATCTCAGCCGCCAGCTGTGGCAGCGCCCGCGCGATATCTCCCGTGTCATTGATCACCTGCTGGCGGCGCCACAGCTGGCCGCGCTGGCTGATCCGGCCCGCATCTATATGGCCGGGCACTCGCTTGGCGGCTTTACCGCTGCCCTGCTGGCTGGCGCGCGCTATGATGCGGACAGGTTCTCGCAAATGTGCGACACGCTGCCGGATGACCTGGTCTGTGGCATCCTGAAAGGCTGGAAAATCGCTGAAACACCTGAAGATCGCGCCCATATGCAGGCGGAACTGTCCGACCCGCGGATCAGGGCCTTTGCCCTGTTCGACCTGGGCGGCACCCAAAGCTTTTCAGAGGATAGCCTGGCACGGATCACACGTCCGATGCTGGTCTACGGCGCCCCCATTATGAATTCCGGCCTGACACTGGATATCGAATCCCGGGCGCTGGTTCAGGCGCTGTCAGCCGCCGATGTACGCTATGTCGAACCACAGACACTGTCGCATTTCGATTTTCTGGGCCAGTGCCAGCCGGACGGGCTGGCAATCCTGGCTGCAGAAGCCCCCGGTGATGAAATCATCTGCCGCGGCGGCGGCATGGAACGGGCCGCCAAACACCAGCAGATCATTACGGAAGTTGCCGCCTTCTTCCACAGCAACTGAACCACCAGCCAGGTCTCCCGCCCCCTGCGCCCGCAGCAAAGCTGCCCGGCCCAGGCGTTGGGCATGGCAGCGCGCCTGGCGGCGCGCTGCGGAGGCGTTGGGCAGCAGGCTACAGATCCTTGCAGAGCCGCAGCGCGTCATAGACGGCAGCATGGATATTGCGGCCCGCCACCGCATCACCTGCACGAGCCAGCCAGAATTGCCCTTCGGGGTTCGTTTGCGCAAAAGGGCTGCACCCGGCAATCATTGCCTGATGATCCAGCTGACCCAGATTGCGCGATGCGGGTTTCAATGCGTGATACAGATCCTCGGCCGGCACCACCCCATGCTCGCAAATCACATGGTCCACGGTCCTTTCGCTCTGAGCCCCCGTCAGCACATGACGCAGGGTGACACGCTTGCGGTGACCTGCGGCGGCCACCGACACAGGCTCCAGCAGGTTTTCGAACACCACCCCCTGCCGCGCCAGATCCCGCAGGACCACAGCAGAATTTGTCGGCCCCAGATCATGCCCCGCCATCCGGTCCGGTGTCGCCAAAGTGACAGACCCCCCTGCCCGCGCCATCACATCGGCGCAGACCAGCGCCGCGTGATCTCCGACCTCGTCCAGCAGCAGCACCTCGCCTGAAACCCGCGCCTCGCCGCCCAGCACTTCCCAGCTGGAGGTGATCAGATGCCCACCAGGAATGTCCAAACCTTCCGGCCAGCCGCCGGTGGCGACAATCACCGCATCCGGGTTTTCCCCCAGCACGTCCTCTGTCTCAGCATAGGTATTGAGACGCAGATCCACGCCCAGCCGTTCCGTTTCGGAGATCAGCCAGTCTGCCACGCCCCAGATCTGCCGCCGCGTCATGCCTTTGGCCGCCAGCGCAATCTGGCCGCCAAGATGCCCGCTGGCCTCAAACAGCACCACGTCATGACCGCGCTCTGCCGCCACACGTGCCGCCTCCAACCCCGCAGGGCCGCCGCCGATCACCACCACCTTGCGCCGCACCTCTGCAGGCGCAATGACATGCGGCATCACCCTTTCGCGCCCCGTCGCCGCGTTATGACCGCAGACCGCCGGTTTCCCCTGATTGACCCGGTCGACGCAATAGCCCAGCGCCACGCAAGGACGGATGCGTTCCTCCGCGCCCTGCTGCAGCTTCTGCACCAGATAGGGATCGGCCATATGGGCGCGGGTCATGCCGATCATGTCGGCCTGCCCCTCGCGGATGGCGTGACGCGCGGTGGCAATATCGGCCACCCCGCCCGCATGGAACACCGGCAGATCCACCGCCGCGCGGATCGCGCCCGCCACATTCAGATCCGGCGCCGCGGGCATGCCCATCGGCGCCACCCAGCCGGCCAGGCCCAGATCGTCATAAGGCGCGCCTGCCAGCACGTTCAGGAAATCCACCGCACCGGTCGCGGCAATCTTCTGTGCCGCCTCGATGCATTCGGCAGCACTGAGCCCGCCCGCCGCCAGCTCATCCCCCGTGATCCGCATGCCGAGGATCAGATCCGGCCCTACCGCCGCGCGCACGGCCTCCAAGACCTGCAGCGTCAGCCGCAACCGGTTATCCAGCGAGCCACCATAGTCATCCTCGCGCGTGTTCACCAAAGGCGACAGAAACTGCCCCAGAAGATGCGAATGCGACAGCAGTTCGATCCCATCAAACCCGCCCTGCTGACAGCGCTCCGCTGCAGCGGCGAAATCCCTGATAACGCGGGCGATATCCTCCGGCTCCATGACCTTGGGAAACGCGCGATGCGCCCGCTCGCGCCGCCCGGACGGCCCCAGAACCGGCAGCCAGTGCCCGTCGTCCCAGGCGGTACGTCGGCCCATATGGGTGATCTGGCACATCACTGCCGCGCCATGGCTTTGCACCCCTTCCGTCAGTTTCTGAAACCACGGGATGATACTGTCATCCCCCGCATACAGCTGCCCGAAGACCGAAGGGCTGTCCGGCGCAATATTGGTCGAGCCGCCAATCACCGTCAGCGCAACACCGCCGCGCGCCTTCTCCTCGTGATACAGCCGGTAGCGGTCGCGCGGATGGCCGCCTTCCTGGAACGAAGGCGCATGCGCCGTGCTCATGATCCGGTTGCGCAGGGTCAGATGGCGCAGCTGCAGGGGCTGGAGAAGCGGGTCGCTGTCGTGGCTCATGGCGCAGGTTCCGTCAGTGGCTTTGCTCAAGGATAAGCCTCTGTGCGCGCCCTGTCAGCTTGCAGAAAACCGGCATCCGCCCGCCCCAGTTGCGACACCCTGTTCGGGGCCTGCGGTTTCTCCTTCTGACCGGATGGTCAAAGCCGGATTTTCCGGTTAGGAGCACTGCAATTTTGCCCGAAGCACTCGCATCAGCCTGCCTCGGGCAGACTTCAAAGACCCTGGAAAAGAACGAAAATGACCTCCGCAAGCGATCCCTCCCCCGCGCCCGCACCCGCCGCCGGCAGCGAATACATATTCTCCCCGAAACAGGCGCTGATCGGCGCCCAGATGCTGTTTGTCGCCTTCGGCGCGCTGGTGCTGGTGCCGCTGCTCACCGGGCTGGACCCCAGCGTTGCGCTGTTCACCGCAGGGCTTGGCACGCTGATCTTTCAGATCGTGACCCGCGGCCAGGTGCCGGTGTTCCTGGCCTCTTCCTTTGCCTTCATCGCGCCGATCATCTACGGCGTGCAGACCTGGGGCATGGCGGCGACGACCGGCGGGTTGGCGGCAGCGGGCCTCCTGTATGTCGCGCTCAGCTTCGCCATCCGCGCCTTTGGCGCAGGCTTTCTGCACCGGCTGCTGCCCCCCGTTGTGGTCGGCCCCGTGATCATGGTCATCGGCCTGTCATTGGCGCCAGTTGCGGTCAACATGGCCACCGGCCTGGCAGGCGACACCCAGGTGATGCCGCGCAACACTGCCCTGCTGCTCGCCGCCGTTTCGCTCGGCACCACCATGCTGACGGCAATCCTGGGCCGCGGCATCATGCGGGTGGTCCCGATCCTCGCAGGCGTCGCAGCGGGATATATCGCTGCGCTGGTGCTGGGTGCCATCACCGGCGAGGCGCTGGTCAACACCGCGCCCCTGGCCGACGCACCCTGGTTCAAGGTCCCCGGCTTTGTCGCGCCTGAATTCAATCTCGCCGCCATCCTGTTCATCCTGCCGGTTGCCATTGCGCCTGCGATTGAGCACTTCGGCGACATCATGGCGATCTCCAATGTGACCAAGCGCAACTATATGGAAAAGCCCGGCATCCAGAACACCATGCTGGGCGACGGTCTTGCCACCGCCGCCGCGGGCCTCTTGGGCGGGCCGCCCAACACCACCTATTCCGAGGTCACAGGCGCCGTCACTCTGACCCGCGCCTTCAACCCGGCGATCATGACCTGGGCGGCAATCTTTGCCATTGCGCTCTCCTTTGCGGGCAAGCTCTCCGGTGCGCTGTCGACCATCCCGATGCCGGTGATGGGCGGCATCATGATCCTGCTCTTTGGCATGGTCACCGTGGTCGGCCTGTCGGTGCTCGCGAAACTGGGCGAAAGCCTCTCTGAAGCGCGCAACATGGTGATCATTTCCACTGTGCTGATCATCGGTCTCGGCGGCCTGACCCTGCAATTCGGCGAAGGCCTCACTCTCGCAGGTATCGGCCTCTCCGGCGTTGCGGGCTTGCTGCTCAATCTGATCCTGCCGCAGCAGCGGGACTGATCCCGCAAAGGTGCAGGGCCGCGCAAGCGGCTCTGCTCAGCGCTCCTCCGGCTTCAGATGCCGGATCCGCGCCACATGCGCGGCGATGTCCGCGCGGCTGAATTTCGAATGCACCTGTGTCCCTGACGCTGGATGGTTTTCCAGCCCCAGTTCCAACTCCGGCCGCCACGCCTGCTTGGGCCGGACAGGGCGCGGCGCAAAGCCGCCGCCGCAGGTCGGGCAGACATTCTGCAGCAGCTGCTCCACGCACGCCGCGCAATAGGTGCACTCGTATGTGCAGATCCGCGCATCCGCCGCATCCGGCGGCAGGT
This sequence comes from Leisingera sp. S232, assembly GCF_049800895.1. Taxonomy (NCBI): domain Bacteria; kingdom Pseudomonadati; phylum Pseudomonadota; class Alphaproteobacteria; order Rhodobacterales; family Roseobacteraceae; genus Leisingera; species Leisingera sp. S232. The sequence goes on from NZ_JBNAFX010000011.1 coordinate 8,437, forward strand.
CCTTGTCACATAGTTCGCAATTAGGGCGCAGTTCCAGCATCTTGCTCTCCTTATCCGGCGGCCACCCTGCCCCGCTTGCCAATGTCCCGCAAGCCCCGCCATGGTCACCCGCGCCGCGCACCAGCGCGGCGCCACGCCCAACCGCGGGGCGGGGCGGGCCTGGCCGCATCCCGCACGGGCGGGAGCCCGCCCCTGCCCCAAGGCCTGTGGCACAGTGCCAAACCCTGCAAAACAGGGAAAATCCCGTGGTTTTCCAGCCCGGCCCGCATTGCGAAAACCGCAACGTTCCCTATAGTGCGCGCTCCACAAGCCGCGACAGGAGCCACCATCCATGGGTGACATCAAAGTGGGCATCATCATGGGCAGCCAATCCGATTGGCCCACCATGAAGGAAGCCGCCAATATTCTGGACGAACTGGGCGTTGAATACGAGGCCAAGATCGTCTCTGCCCACCGCACCCCGGACCGGCTGTGGAGCTACGGCAAATCCGCCGCCGGCCGCGGCTTGCAGGTCATCATTGCAGGCGCCGGCGGGGCGGCCCACCTGCCTGGCATGGTCGCCTCCAAGACCCGCGTACCCGTCGTGGGCGTGCCGGTCCAGACAAAGGCATTGTCCGGCGTCGACTCGCTTTATTCCATCGTGCAGATGCCCAAGGGTTTCCCGGTTGCCACCATGGCCATTGGCTCTGCTGGTGCAGCCAACGCAGGCCTGATGGCCGCAGGCATCCTGGCACTGCAGGACGCGGATCTGGCCCAGCGTCTCGACGACTGGCGCGAAGCACTCTCTGCCTCCATCCCCGAGGAACCCTCTGATGACTGATCCCCTCGCACCCGGCGCCACCATCGGCATCCTCGGCGGCGGCCAGCTGGGCCGCATGCTCTCAGTTGCAGCCTCCCGCCTCGGCTTCAAAACCCATATCTTTGAACCGGGCACCAACCCGCCCGCAGGCCATGTCGCAGACCGCGTGACCACCGCAGGCTACGAGGACGCCGAGGCACTGACCGCCTTCGCGGCGTCTGTCGATGTGATCACCTATGAGTTCGAGAACATCCCGACCTCCGCCCTCGACCTGCTGGAGTCGCAAAAACCGATCCGCCCGGGCCGCGAAGCCCTGCGGATCAGCCAGGACCGGCTGACCGAGAAGACATTCCTGCAGGATCTCGGTCTGCAAACCGCAGCTTTTGCCGACATCACCGACCAGGCCAGCCTCGATACAGCGCTGACAGAGATCGGCGCGCCCTCGATCCTGAAGACCCGCCGTTTCGGCTATGACGGCAAGGGCCAGGCCCGCATCAAGGCAGCAGAAAACGCAAGCGAAGCGCTCGCCGCCATGGCCGGTGCGCCCTCGATCCTCGAAGGATTTGTGAACTTCAGTCACGAAGTCTCGGTCATCGCCGCTCGTGGCACTACTGGCGAGATCGCCTGTTTCGACCCGGGCGAAAACGTCCACCGCGATGGCATCCTGCATACCACCACCGTGCCCGCAAGGCTGAGCACCGGACAGCGCATGGACGCAGTGCTGATGGCCGGCAAGATCCTGAACGCGCTCGACTATGTCGGTGTTCTGGGTGTCGAACTCTTCGTCACGCCTAAGGGTCTGATCGTCAACGAGATCGCGCCGCGCGTCCATAACTCCGGCCACTGGACCCAGAACGGCTGCACCGTGGATCAGTTCGAACAGCATATCCGCGCTGTGGCAGGCTGGCCGCTCGGCGACGGCCAGCGCCATTCGGATGTGGTGATGGAAAACCTGATCGGCGCTGACGTGGACCGCATTCCGGCGTTGGCCAAAGAGGCCGATTGCGCCATCCACCTGTACGGCAAGGCAGAGGCCAAGCCGGGCCGCAAGATGGGCCATGTGAACCGTGTAGTGAAGGCGGAAGGCTAACCGCACCCAAATCTGGGGGCACCAGCGCCCCCAGATTCACCGAAGTATTGAAGACCAGAAAGAAGCAGGCGGAGGCAGCTACCTTCTGGAACACCCCGCAATCCCTACGGCGGACAGACTAGCCTCAGGTCAGTCAAGCTCGGTGCTCTTCCCTTGTGATTTCCGCCACTCACGCCACAGGTAATACACAACTGCCCAGGCTAACGCGCAGCAAAAAGTTGCAAGGAACGCCATATTGTGAATGGATTCAAACCAATAGCGCAGTGCAGTTGTCTCAGCCCATTCAGCAGGTTCTCGGCCTAGGCGAAGCAAGAGAAGATAGCGCCCCTCATCAGTTTTGGTGTCCAGCACGTAGCCGTCCAAGAAAATCGCAGCCCATAAACCTGCTGCAAGAATTGCCCACAAAGCATAAGCGACAATATCGCGTATTTTTCTAAGCGCACAACGCATATCTAGCCCTACTAACCGAGGCGGAGCGCAGCTACCCCACAAGCCGCGCGGCGATATCGCCCGACATATAGCTGATGCGCCCGCCGGCAATTGTTGCCGCAACCCGCTGGGTCTGCTTGTCCAGCACCACGATATCGGCGCGTTTGCCAGCTTCCAGCGTGCCGCGATCCGTCAGACCCAACAGCTGTGCAGGCCCGTCGGAGACCATCCGCCAGGCGCCCGCCCAGTCCAACAGGCCCGAGCGTTCCAGCATCAGCGCCGCGCGCCGCGGGCTGGGATAGTGGTAATCCGAGGCCAGTGCGTCGCACAGCCCCATGGCGATCAGCTCCACGGCTGAAGCATTTCCCTTGTGCGAGCCGCCCCGCACCACGTTGGGCGAACCCAAGATCACCGGATCACCAGCGCCCCGTGCTGCCTCCGCCGCCTCCAGCGTCTCTGGAAACTCGGAAATCCGTGCACCGCGTTCGCGCCAGACTGTGCGGTCTTCAGCCGTCTTGTCGTCATGGCTGCCCAGCCGCACCTCCAATGCCGCCAGTTCGCGGCACAGCGCATCCAAGAAGCCCGGCACTTCATCCCGGCGTGCGTGCATGTCTTTCAGCATCTGCCAGTGGACGTCCGGGTTGCGCCCCGCCTTCAGCGCCTGGCCGGTCAGCCGCGGCGGCTTCTTTCCCTGCGCCAACCGCTCATGCGGCAGGTGGTCATTGAACACCACATAGGGCACCTGCCATTCCGCCACCCTGACCGCCAGCCCGGCGTAATCCTCCAACATATGGATCTCAAACCGCAGCTGCGGCAGCAGATCTGTCACCAGCGACCCGCGAACCGCCTTGATGCCCTCAAACACCTGCGCTGCAAACTCCGGGCCCCGCAGCCCCCCTTCCCAGGAATAGAACTGCGCCAGGACGGCTGTTGTGATCCCGTTGGCTGCCAGTTCTGCCTCGGCGGCAACAACACCTTCTGCCATCTGTTTCATCGCCCCGCGACGCGGCGCCAGATGGCGCTCAAACCCGTCGCCATGCACATCCACAATACCCGGCAATACAAGATAGCCAGAAAGATCCACAACCCGACCCGCAGATGTCTCTGCCACCAGCCCGTCCGCAATGGCGAGTTCACCGCCCATCTCCAGCCCGCCCGGGCGCAGCACATCACCGCCCTGCAGGGTCAATTCCAGCGTCATTTCTTTGCCTCTTCACAGCCGCCATTCAGTTGGCAGGCCTCGCTGATAATCTCTTCCACCGCCGCCAGCCAGCCCAGGCCGGGCTGAAACCGCCCCTCTTCCAGAAAATGCAGCGCCTGCGCCATAACTTGCGGGTTGTTCATCATGAACGTATGGGTGACCGGCAGTGTCAGATGCGCGGTCATGCCCGCCACTCTGGTACTTTCAACAGAGACCTTGCCGTCATCCGCGCCGGGGATCAGGCTCGAGAACACAGGGTTCAATGTTTCGCTGCCCGCAATCACGCCCAGCTCGAAATCCACCGGCGGCAGGCTTTTGGGCAGGCTGTCCGCCCCGGTTCCCAGCTGCAGCCCGGCCGGTCCGTTCAGGTAGCCAAAGACCTCCCAGTCCCCCAGCTCATCCACCAGCTCGCTACCCTGGTTTGGCGGCCCCATCATCACCACCCGGCCCAGAGTGTCCGGTCGGTTGTCCTGCAGCCAGCGGCGCAGCAGAATGCCGCCCATCGAATGGGTCACCACATGGGCTGTCGCTCCACCGCAGGCGGCAAAGGCCTCCGGCAGGGTTTGCTCTGCCAGCACTTCAACCGGCTGTTCGGTCGAAGGGTATCCGGGCCGCACCACGTCAAACCCGCGCGACTGCAGCACCTCCTCCATCACTGCAAAAGACCTCTCGGACCGCGCCAGCCCGTGCAGCAGGATCACACAATCAGCGGCCGCCGGCAGCGGCAACAGCACCGCAGCAGCGGCAAAGAAGGATTTCAGAACATCACACATGAGGCCCAGATAAGCGCAAGCGGCGGCGCAGGAAAGACCCAGTCGCTATTTGACGGCCAGCGCCTTTCGCGCCGGTGCCTGCAGCACCACCAACGCGATGCCGCCCAGAACCGCAGCACTGCCAAAGATCAGCCGCAGCCCGATTGCCTCGCCCAGCAGGACCGCCCCGGCCAGGATTGCAATGACCGGCACGCTCAGCTGCACCGTGGCGGCCACCGCTGGCAGGATCTGCGGCAGCAGCCGGTACCACAGCGCATAGCCGATGCCGGAGGTCACCGCGCCTGAGAGAACCGCCAATACCGCACCACAGAGGCTCATTGTGCTGCTGCCCAGCCACAGGGCAATCGGCAGAAACATCGCCGTGGACCACAGGAAATTCACCGCCGTCGCCGCCAGCGGCTGCGCCGCCCCGCGCCCCAGGATGCTGTAGATCCCCCAGCCCAGGCCTGCCGCAGCCATCAGCAGTGACGCGCCCAATGGCACTGCGCCGGAACCATCAGGCCAAACCACATAGGCCAGCCCCAGAAAGGCCATCACCGCACCGGCCACCTGCCCGCTGCTGACCGCAGTGCCCCGCAGAACGCCCCAGACAAACATCGACATCTGCACCACACCAAACAGCACCAGCGCCCCTAGCCCTGCATCAAGCTGCTGATAGGCCAGCGAAAACCCGGCGATATAAAGCGTCAGCGCCGCACCGCCCTTCAGGCTCGCCCGCAAATCCTGGCGGGCCGCCACCCCCTGCATCCGGCACAACACCATCAATACGGCAGCGCCAGACGCCAGCCGCAGCAGGCCAAAACTGCCCGCATCCATATGCTCGGACCCAATGGCCATCCGGCTGAGGATCGAGTTCGCAGCAAAGGCGATCATGGTGAGGCAGACGAGACAAAACAGGCGCATGGCGCACCGGTAGCCTGCAATCTCCGGGCGGGCCAGTGATATTTTCGTGTTACTGGCCTGCGAACGCCCGTGGATAGATCAGCTCACCCTCCGGCACGTCGTCGCCATGGCGCAGGATCAGCGTGTATTCCAGCGGAAAAGGACTTTTGAGCCGGCGTGCCCGCTGCTGACTGAAACCATGGCGCCCATAAAAAGAGGGGTTGCCCAGAACGACAATCGCTTCAGGCAAACGCTCCCGAACCTTTTCGGAACGCAATTCGTACCAGCTTTCAAGCTCCTGCAGCATCCGGGTCCCAAACCGCCACGGGCGGCGATACAATTCATCCTTAGGCCCGCCAACTTCCATATTCGGATTGTTCTCGGCCAGTTTCCCACCCTGCCACTCGGGCCGCACCGCCATCGGTGCCAGACAGGCCCAGCCGTTGGGGGCCTGCATCCGGCTCAGAGCGAAGTATCCCCCGATCCTGCCATCCCAGGGCTTGCGGCACTCAAACCACATGTCCCCATCTGCCCGCAGCTGCCGCACAAGCCGAGCCTCAGCATCCGTAGGGAACGCCGCCTTCAACAGCGCATCCACGTCTTCATAATGCTCTTCTTTTACGCTGCTTGAAAAATCCGGCCCAACAACCATGCCCTGGCTCCCGCTTCTTTCTGGTTCAAAATACCCGCGCCGCAGGCAGGCCCGCAAGGCGGGCCATTCCTGATCCAAAAGAAAAGGGGCTGCCCAATGGCAGCCCCAAATCTTGCAGTCATCAGCGGTGGGCTTCCGGCAGATTGGCCTGTTTGGCCAATCGCCTGTCGCCTGATCCCAAATCCCAAAGGATTTGTGATTACATCATGCCACCCATGCCGCCCATGCCGCCCATGTCGGGCATGCCGCCACCGGCGCCTGCGCCGTCTTTGGACGGTTTGTCAGCAACCATGGCTTCGGTGGTGATCAGCAGGCCAGCAACCGATGCCGCGTCTTCCAGCGCGGTACGGGCGACTTTGGCCGGGTCGATCACACCAAAGGAGAACATGTCGCCATATTCTTCGGTCTGCGCGTTGAAACCAAATGCGCTGTCAGAGCTTTCGCGGACTTTGCCCGCAACCACAGCACCGTCAACACCGGCGTTTTCAGCGATCTGGCGCAGCGGCGCTTCGATGGCTTTGCGCACGATGACGATACCGGCGTTCTGGTCGGCGTTGGCGCCTTCCAGGCCTTCCAGTGCCTTGCCGGCCTGAACCAGAGCAACACCGCCACCGACGATCACGCCTTCCTGCACAGCTGCGCGGGTCGCGTTCAGAGCATCGTCCACACGGTCCTTGCGCTCTTTCACTTCGACTTCGGTCATGCCGCCGACGCGGATCACGGCAACACCGCCTGCCAGTTTGGCAACACGTTCCTGCAGCTTCTCACGGTCATAGTCAGAAGTGGTTTCTTCGATCTGCGCACGGATCTGGCCAACACGGGCTTCGATCTCGGCTTTCTCGCCTGCACCGTCAACGATGGTGGTTTCGTCTTTGGTGATTTCGATCTTCTTGGCGGTGCCCAGCATGTCCATGGTGACGGACTCGAGCTTCATGCCCAGATCCTCAGAAATCACCTGGCCGCCAGTCAGGATTGCGATGTCCTGCAGCATGGCCTTGCGGCGGTCGCCAAAGCCCGGAGCCTTGACAGCAGCAATTTTCAGGCCGCCGCGCAGTTTATTGACAACCAGAGTTGCCAGCGCTTCGCCTTCAACGTCTTCTGCAATGATCAGCAGCGGCTTTTGCGACTGGATCACCTGCTCCAGCAGCGGCACCATGGCCTGCAGCGAGGACAGTTTCTTTTCGTGCAGCAGGATCATGCAGTCATCAAGTTCTGCAATCATCTTGTCTGCGTTGGTCACAAAGTAGGGCGACAGGTAACCACGGTCGAACTGCATGCCTTCGACAACAGTGGTCTCGGTTTCCAGACCCTTGTTTTCTTCGACGGTGATCACACCTTCGTTGCCGACTTTCTGCATCGCGTCGGCAATCTGCTGGCCGATTTCAGCTTCGCCGTTGGCAGAAATGGTGCCAACTTGCGCAACTTCAGCGGAGTCTTTGACTTCGCGCGCCATGTCCTTGATGCCTTCGACGACTTTGGCAGTTGCCAGGTCGATGCCGCGCTTCAGGTCCATCGGGTTCAGGCCCGCTGCAACCTGCTTCAGGCCTTCTTTGACGATTGCCTGCGCCAGAACGGTCGCGGTGGTGGTGCCGTCACCGGCTTCGTCGTTGGTGCGGGAAGCAACTTCCTTCACCATCTGGGCGCCCATGTTCTCGAACTTGTCTTCCAGCTCGATTTCCTTGGCAACCGACACACCGTCTTTGGTGATGCGCGGCGCGCCAAAGGATTTGTCCAGAACCACGTTGCGGCCTTTCGGGCCCAGGGTCACTTTCACAGCGTCAGCCAGCACGTTCACGCCGGCCAGCATGCGGTTGCGGGCATCAGTGGTAAATTTGACGTCCTTAGCAGCCATTTGTCACTCTCCTAGAGAAATTCTGTAATTGTCAGCGATAGTTGGGATCAGAGCAGGCCTGCGGGCTTACTCGATGATGCCCATGATGTCGCTTTCCTTCATCATCAGCAGCTCTTCGCCGTCGACGGTCACTTCGGTGCCGGACCATTTGCCGAACAGGATGGTGTCGCCGGCTTTGACAGCCATTGCGATCAGCTCGCCGCTGTCTTTGCGCGCACCTTCACCGGTTGCGACAACTTGGCCTTCGCTCGGCTTTTCCTTGGCGGAATCGGGGATGATCAGGCCGCCAGCGGTTTTTTCTTCGCTTTCGGTGCGGCGCACCAGCACACGGTCATGAAGCGGTTTCAATGCCATCTTTGCAGCTCCTTAAAGGCTCAAAGGTTATTATCTTTTGCCCCGCTCCCTGGCGGGGCAGTTATCACTCACATCTGCTGAGTGCTAACGAGGGGAAGCTAGGAACGCCCCCGGTTCTTGTCAACACGGAATCTGCAAAAATAATGAGGGCACCTAACCGCCCAGGTTCCTGCCTTGCCCGCCGCCTTATGCAGCCGCGTCTTTCAGATGCGGAAAACTGTCCTTGAACTGGCCAAATCTATACGCGCAGCATGTTACAGGCTGGTAGCGCGCCGGGGCCTCCGGGCTGACGCAGACCGGCAGCGGCTCAAACCGGGCGCCCGCAGGCGATCCCAAGGCCGGTCAATGTCCGGTTCTGCCAATCCTGTCGCCCCTTGTGCAAAGCTGGCGCAGTCATCAGCGCAGACAAGGGCTTTCTCAACAGGAAAATGCGCCCCAATTGAAGTCAAACAATGTGTGTGTGCAAATTCACCTAAAACCAGATCGATCTCCGAGAATATGCATTACCCAGAACAGACGACCGACTGAAATTCACTCTTCCGTCCAGCTCTCAGCCCAATGCACCAGCCCGGCCCGGCCTGCGTCAGTCAGCTGGTAGACACCGGTCGCCACGCGGTCGAACCAGCCATAGTGATTATCAGCCATCAGCCGAGTAGCCCGTGCAACGCCGGTGGCTTCAGCCACGTCCCGGCCACGCGATGCACCGGCCTCTGCCAGATGCGCCGCGCAGACCAGGGCATCCTGGCGGTAGGCGGTCACGATTCCGTGCCGCGTGGCTCCGCCCGCATTGGGATCCCCCCGCAGAGCTTGGAATTCCCGCAAAAGCCGCGCCTGTTTCTTCTTCGATTTGCGCGGAGCGTAAGCTCCGGGATCGCAGTGCACCTCTGCCCGCCCGTCTGCCAGCACCGTGATCAGGCCCAGCCCCAGTCGTCGGCACAGGCCCAGATTGTCCTTCATCATCCGCCGTGCCTGCCGGCCGCCGGGGCGCGGCACTGCAATATAGACGTGATCTGTGACCGAAAGCCGGGCAATAGCCTGATGAAACAGCGACAGCGAGAACCTCAGCTTCAGCTCGACAATCACCGGCGGCTCAGCGCCGCGGACAGCCATCACATCAGCGGCACCCACCTCGCCCTTCACCGCATAACCCTGGTCCTCCAGCAGCGCCTTCACCGGCGCATACAGCTGATCTTCGCGCTCCATGCCCCATGACTGGCAGGAAGCGCGCGCCTTGGCAATCCACCGCCGGGTTTTACGGGGCAATGCAGGGTTTTACATTGCCGCCGCCCCTGCCCCGCCCTAGGCTTTTATGTTCAGGCCATAGTTCCAGCACATTGGGAAAGGGCACTTGATGAAACTGTTTGCACTGGCATTTGCTCTCCTGCTTCCGGCCTCTGGCCTATTCGCGGCCTGCCGCGGCATCGACTACCGCGACCATCTGCCATCCGCCACCCGGGCACAGCTGGACCGCGAAATGGCGGCCACTCCGTTTTCCGACGGCAACCACTGGGTCGCCACCAGGGGGAACCGCACCATCCATGTGATTGGCACCATGCACGGCGGCGATGCCCGCATGGCCAAGGTGATGCGCACCCTGCGCCCGGCGCTGCTGTCAGCACAGGCGATTTTTCTGGAAACCTCCGACCAGGATATGGAGCGACTGGACCGGATGCCAACGGCGCTGACTCGCAGCTTCCTGCTGCCGCAAGGCCGCGAGCTGCGGCACCTGCTGACGCCCGAGGCCTGGCAGCGGTTCAAACTGACCGTACAGGCCACAGGCGCCAACCTGGACAGCATGAACCGGATGCAACCCTGGGCCATCTCGATGTTCCTGGTGCAAAGCGGCTGCCGCCCCTACGGCTTTGGCCTGCGCCGCGGGCTGGACGACCGGATCGCCGGGTTTGCCCGCCGCAAGAAAATCCCGCTGGGGGCGCTGGAAACGCCGGAACAGGCGCTGGCAGCCATCTCTGGCATGCCCTTGCGGGATCAGGCCCGGATGCTTGAGCTGGAACTGCAGCTGGTGCAATCGGACATGCCCGAGGACGCCACCCCGGTTGAAGCTTACTTCGATCAGAGCGTCTGGACTTCCTTTGTGCTCGCTCCCTGGATCAGCGCCCGATACAGCAGCTTCTCTTACGCTGAAACCAAGCGGCTGTGGGCGCAATACAACCGCCGCCTGCTGGACCAGCGCAATATCCGCTGGATGAAGGTGATCGGCGGGGCGTCTCAGGACCGCTTTGTGGTCGCCGTCGGCGCGGCCCACCTGCCGGGGCGCAACGGGCTTCTTAACCTACTGAAGGCCAAGGGCTTCAGCCTCAGCCGGGCTCCGTGGTAGCTGCGCCGCAGCGGTAACCCGATTCACATTTCAGGATTTTCTTCATGCGCTTCCTTCTTGCCTTTGCCTTTCTTTTTCTGCCCGGGGCGCTTTGGGCTGCCTGCACCGGCACCGATCAACGGCTGGCGCTAAGCGCACAGGACAGGGCAGCCATCGATGCCCAGGTTGCCGCCACGCCTTTTGCCGAAGGCAACCACTGGATTGCCCGGCGCGGCAGCCGTACCCTGCATGTGATCGGCACCATGCACATCAATGATCCACGCCTTGATGCGGTTTCTGATGCTTTGGCGCCGGTCATTGCCCAGGCCGACCTGCTGCTGCTGGAAGGCACCAAGCGCGAAATGGCAGAACTGGTGACAGCCATTGGCCGGGACCCGTCGCTGACCCTGATCACAGAAGGCCCCAGCCTGATCGACCGACTGGAGCCTGCCGAATGGGAAAGCCTGGCCGCCACAGCGCGCGCCAATGGCGTCGCACCCTGGATGGCAGCCAAGATGCGGCCCTGGTTCCTGGCGGTTTCCATGGCGGTGCCGCCGTGCCTGCGGGCCTCGCCAGAAAGCACCAAAGGGCTGGATAGACGACTGGAACAAGCCGCGGATGAAGCCGGGACCGCAACCCGGGCGCTGGAAAGCCCGATGACCCTGTTCGAGGTGTTCAACAGTGAGCCGCTGGAGGAACAGGTCCGCCAGCTGCGCGCCTATCTGACTCTTCTGGGCGGCGAGCAGGACGCGGTTCACACCATGATCGAAAGCTACTTCGATGAACAGGCGCTGACCTATTTCACCATCTACCAGCGCGATTTTCTGCAATCGGATGCGCTGCCACCCCAGGAGACCCGCCGGATCTGGCAGGAGACGATGATGGCCCTGCTGGACAACCGCAACCGCGCCTGGATCCCGGTGATTGAGGCCGCAGAGGGTGACCTTATCGTGGTGGCCGCCGGCGCCCTGCACCTGCCGGGCGAGACCGGCGTGCTGAACCTGTTGCAGCAGGAAGGCTACAGCCTGGAGCGCGCGCCGTTCTGAGCCCTTTCAGGCACAAGGCCGCATTGCAGAAGCTGCGGGGTGACAAGCCTGCGCCCCAGCCCTATAAGGCGCGCAAATCTCCCCTTTCTGACCTTATGCAAAAACAGGACAGCCCCATGACCATCCAAGTTTTCGGCCATAAATCCCCCGACACGGACTCCACCGGCTCGCCCATCGTCTGGGCCTGGTATCTGAACGAAGTGAAGGGTGTGGCCGCTGCCCCCAAACTGCTGGGCGAGCCGAACACCGAAGCCGCCTTCATGCTGCAGCGCTGGGGTCTGGAAAAGCCGGAAATCATCGCTGATGTCGCCGATGACGCAGCTGTGGTGATCGTTGACACCAACAACCCGGCTGAGCTTCCTGCCAATATCAACGGCGCCGACGTGCAGGCGATCATCGACCACCACAAGCTGGTCGGCGGCCTGGAAACCAAAGGTCCGATCGACATCACCATCCGCCCGCTGGCCTGCACCGCCACCATCATGCACGACCTGATGGGCGCGGATGCCGCCAAGATGCCCGAAGCCGTCAAAGGCGCGGCGCTGACCTGCATCCTGTCCGACACGCTGGAGTTCCGCTCCCCGACCACCACCGCGCATGACAAGGCCGTGGCCGAAAAACTGGCGGCTGAGCTGGGTATCGATATCGCCGAATACGCCGCCGAAATGTTTGCCGCCAAATCCGATGTGTCCTCCTTCTCCGATGCGGAATTGATCCGCATGGATTCGAAAGAATACGAAGTCGACGGCACCAAGTTCCGCGTCTCCGTTCTGGAAACCACCGCGCCGGGCGTGGTGCTGGACCGCAAAGCGTCGCTGATGAACTCGATGACCTCCGTCGCGGCGGAAGATGGTGTCGATCAGGTGCTGCTGTTCGTCGTCGACATTCTGAACGAAGAAGCCACTCTGCTGGTCCCGAACGACCTGGTGAAAACCGTTGCTGCCAAGTCCTTTGGCGCCGATGCGGCCGGGGACACCGTGGTGCTGCCGGGTGTCATGTCGCGCAAAAAGCAGATCATTCCGAACCTCAAAGTCTGATCCCGCCCTTTTCGCAACCATAGAGGAGGCACCCCGCTGGGCGCCTCCTTTTTTGGTGGTGGAGACCAGCCCCCTGTGCCCGCGGCCGACGTCAGGCCCGATGAAAACCCTCTAAAGAAGTCTCAGCACCTGAACAAAATGGCAGCCCGCAATCATGTTGCACAGCCCGCCATCAGCACTGACCCGGCAGCTGCCGCAACTGCCGCAACTGCAGGGGTTTTTCAGCAGTTTGATTCAGGCTGAGCGGGGTTGCGGCTCTTCCTCATCGAACGGCCAGTCTTCGCCTTCATCGTTGAAGTCCTCCCAGCGCTCATTGCCCTGCGCCCCGTCGCCGAAGTCCGAAGATCCAGCCTGCGGCTCCGGCAGCGCACCGTGATCGAACCCGGTCACCTCTGCCGCCGCCGAGGGAGCCTGCAGACCGTCTGCACTCTGGGCCAGGTCACGCGGCTGGTTGTCTCCCAGCAGCACGAACTGCCCGACCATCCGGTTCAGTTCCACCGTCTCTCCGTTCATGGAGCGGATCGCATTGCCGGTCTGCTCCACCATAGAGGCATTCTGCTGGGTGACCGAGTCCAATTGCGAGACGCCGATGTTGATCTCGTTCAGCCCCTGCGCCTGTTCTGCCGACTGTTGGGAAATGCCGGCCACCAGCTCAGTGATGCGGCTGACCTGGCTGACCACGGTGTCCAGCGCCTTGCCCGCGCCATCCACCTTGTGCACACCGTCCTGCACATGGGACGAACTGGCGCTGATCAGAGTTTTGATTTCCATTGCCGCATCCGAGGAACGCTGTGCCAGCGCCCGCACCTCTGAGGCCACCACCGCAAAACCGCGACCAACCTCGCCGGCGCGGGCGGCTTCGACGCCCGCATTCAGCGCCAGGAGGTTGGTTTGGAAGGCGATGTCGTCAATAACCCCGATGATCTGGCCGATCTGGTTCGAGGAGTTCTCGATCTCATTCATGGCGGCAATGGCGCCCTCGACCACTTCGCCGCTGCGTTCCACATCGGCGCGGGCTGACTCGACGGCGCCTTGCACCTCCTGCGCATTGCTGGCCGAGGAATTGACGCTGGCGGTCATCTGCTCAAGCGCAGCGGCCGTCTGCTCCAGCGTTGCCGCCTGGCTTTCGGTCCGGGCCGACAGGTCCTCCGACCCTGATCCGATTTCCTCGGACTGCCGCTGGATGCGGCCGCCGGCCTGAACCACCTGGGCAATCAGCTCGTTCAGTTTGTCGACAGTCTCGTTGTAGTTCACCCGCAGGGGATCGTAGTCGCCAGTGAACGGCTCTTTGATCTGGTCACTGAAATCGCCGCGTGCCAACCGCTGCAAGGCGGCGCGAAGACGATCGATCACTTTTTCGCCTTCCTCCCGCAGCACATTCTGTTCGGCAAGCGCATCCACCACCCTGCCGGAGACAGCATCGATGTCTTTGGCGATTTGACCGAATTCATCAGACCGCATCCGGTCGGCGACCTTGAGGCCGAGATCCCCTTCTGCGACTTCCCGCAGCGCCGCCCGCAGCCGTTCGATGGGTTTGGTTATGGTCAGCGACACCCTGCGGGAGTTATGCGCCATGATGAGTGCGGCCACGGCAGAGATACCCAACATCAGATACAGAAGGTTCTGGTCGTGCTGACGGGCGCTCTCTGCTGTTTCTGCCGCAGACTTCTTGATGGCGGCACCCAGCACCACGAGCTTTTCCGTGACATTCGCGGAGTAGGACTGGAAAGCCGGCAGCGCATCGGTGGCGTCACCGGTGTTCTTGAACGCAAGCCCTGCAACCTCTGCAGCGGTCTCGTTGAACCCGTCGATTAACGGCAGCAGCGATGCCACCATGCGGCGGATGTCAGCCGGCAGCTCCAGCGCAAAAAGCGCATCCATCTCGGAGCGGAACTTGACCATATCCTTTTCCATCCGGGCGAGATGTGCCGCCTGGTCTTCGGCGGAACCTTCCAGCCCGAGCACAATGGCTGAGACAACCGCGGCCTCGATCTTGCTGTGCTCCATATCGGCAGTCAGCTCATGCCGGACCGCCTGGGTCACATTGATCTGCCGCTCCAGTTCCAGTTCGCTTTGGTGCAGGCTGTAGATGGCAACGCCGGCCAGGATAAGCACCGACGCCATGGAAACGACGGCAGAAAACAAAAGACGCGCCTTAAGCGTTAGTGTGCGAGACATGATACACTCTTTACATGGTTGTTTTGCCTGATCCAAAAGCAAACGGGTTAATTTTCCCGAAACATCAGCTCCAGAGTAATCTTTTTACGGTAGCTGCACTGTTGCCTCCGCCAGCTGGTGCCGATGCCGACCACTGGCCTTCTGCTGCCGTCTCTGCCATAGCTGCGCCAAGTGAATTATGCGCGAAGGCCCGGCCATGACCCAGATCATCACCTCCCTTTCCGACGTTTCCAGCCGCTACAAAGCGCTGTTCGTAGACCTGTGGGGCTGCGTGCACAACGGCATCACCGCCTTTCCCGAGGCGGTGGCAGCGCTGAAAGCCTATCGCGAAGCTGGCGGTATCGTGGTGCTAGTGACCAATTCGCCAAAACCGCGCGCAGGCGTTGCGGCACAACTGGGGCAGTTCAACGTGCCGGATGATGCCTATGACACGATCTCGACCTCGGGCGATAGTGCGCGCGCGGCGATGTTTACGGGTGCGGTGGGAAACAAGGTCTATTTCATGGGCGAGTGGCAGCGGGACGCAGGTTTCTTTGAGCCGCTGCATGTGATCCACGATCCGGTGGAAATTACCCGGGTGCCACTGAAGGAGGCCGAAGGCATTGTCTGCTGTGGCCCGTTCGACACCATGGCGGACCCAGAGGTGAACCGGGCGGATTTTCTGTATGCCAAGCAGATGGGCATGAAGCTGTTGTGCGCCAACCCCGACATCATTGTCGACCGCGGCGAGACCCGGGAATGGTGCGCAGGCGCGCTGGCGCGGCTCTATACAGACATGGGCGGCGAGAGCCTGTATTTCGGCAAACCGCATCCGCCGATCTATGACCTGGCCCGGCTGCGGCTGCAGGACGTGGCGCCGGGGATTGGTGATTCCGAGATCCTGGCAATCGGCGACGGGCCGCATACGGATATTGCCGGCGCCATGGGTGAAGGCATCGATTCCCTGTTCATCACCGGCGGCCTTGCAGCCAGAGAGACAAAGACATCGGTCCAGCCGGATGCGGATGCGCTGGCAGCATATCTGGCGCAGGAACAGTCAGCGCCGACATATGCCATTGGTTTCCTGCGATAAAATTGAAAATCTGCAAAGATTGAGGCCACTCCGGCCGTGCCACCCTGCCCGTTTCGGGCGGGGTTTTCTTTTGTCAGAAATCTCTTGATTTTCTGCAGTTGCAAAGTAATAAAGTTGCGCAATCAGGCATCTTGATGCGCAAAAGTTATAACGCCAGACGGTCACCCCATGTTTGCGGGACCAGGCGAACGGAGGATGAAATGTTGGACAACATGCCGCGTGGAACCATCTGCATCGAAGACATCGAGATGGGCATGGTGCGTTATCTGCGCAAGGTGATCACCGATGAAGATATCGAGAAGTTCGCCGAAGTCTCCACCGACCGCAACCCGGTGCATCTGGATGATGATTATGCGCAGGACACGATTTTCGAAGGCCGCATTGCACATGGGATGCTGACTGCCGGCCTGATCTCGGCGGTGATCGGCGAGCAGCTGCCGGGCCATGGCACCATCTATATGAGCCAGTCGTTGAAGTTCCTGGCGCCGGTGCGCCCCGGCGATCTGGTGCTGGCAGAGGTTGAAGTCACCGACATCGTGATCGAAAAGCGTCGCGTGAAGCTGGAGTGCCGCTGCATCGTGGATGGCAAAAAGGTTCTGGTCGGCGAAGCCATGGTGATGGCGCCATCGCGCAAGTTCGACTGAGCTGGCCGCAAAGCCTGGACAGGGGGCGCTGCCCCCTCGCGCCTTTGGCGCGCTCCCCCGGGGTATTTCGGACCAGAAAGAAGCGCATGGGGCAGGCTAGCCCCGCCCGCACAGCACTTTGAGCCGCCGGGGCCTTTGCCCTTGGCGGTTTTTTCTTGCCGTGACTGTAGTTCTGTTCGTTCCGTTCGGTTGTTGCGCTTTGGTCCCAATTAAGGGGGCGGCGCCGCCGGGTGGAGGTGGACAGACCCCGCCGGGGGCCTGCTCGGACAGGATATCCTGGACGACCCCCTTTTTATCAGGGCCGGTCTCCGGGTGTTGCCCATTCAGCCGCACAGATGCCTGGGCCTCGTATCATGGCCCCGCGCGCGGGAACCATGGCTGGGGGATCGCGATCATTTGGGAGTATGGCAAAGAGCCATGAGGATCGCGTGAAGGCACCGTACGGTGGGTGCGCAACACCTGTCGGCTCAGATCGCTTTCACACCGATTACACAGCCAATCCGTCCTATCCAAGGCGCTATCTCAAAGGAGCAAAACAGTTCCGCCCGCTCATTCCGCCGTCAAACAGAAAGAGTTTTCTTGGCAGATATCTGTGTCTAATCCGAAGACGCTGATCATCGTGTTGTTGATGGCATGAGGGCCGCCCTTGCCACTTGCAGCCATCGTGAAGATAACCCACTCGCGACGGCCGTTTGAATCTTCGACAAATGAATAGGAATGAGCCTGGCTGACAGGTGGCAGCAAGCTTAAGTCAATTACGCTGCCAAGTGACAGACCATCATCAATTGGCTTTCCGATGCCGGACCATACTTTGGACGCCTGCTGGAAAACCTTGTCGCCAAACGGCACGGTTTCCTGAACGCATTCTTTGACAAGCTGATTTGGTTCCTGTTCGGCAGCAAGGAGAAGCAATTTCGGTGCGGGACCTCTGGCAAGATCAGTTGGAACAAACTTATGCGGCCCGTCCATGATACGAAATTCCGGGCGAATCCGGATAGCTTCTTTGAGGAAGCCCTTGAGACGTTCCGCGTTCAACTGCGGGTACTGCGAGCACACAACAATGTTTCCGACCCTGAAACCGCTCAAATCAAACCGTGCAGTCAGCTCTGCGCGGGGCGATGTGGCCATCGCCGCCCACATCGCCAAGGCAGTCAGAACTTTCAATCGCACAATGTCGCTCCTTGGAATTGGTATCCGCATTGAAAATCTCTCTTCTTCTAGACCATTCCACCGAACTCGCACCAGCCTGAGCAGACACTGGTCCGGAACATGACGCTCTCCCACCCTCCCCCGCCACTGGCCGCTTGAACCGCCGCGCGGGTGCGGATAGGCATGCGCCATGCGTATCGTCAGAGATTATGAATTCGTCGAAGACCAGGACCGGGGCGCCACTGTTGCCATCGGCAACTTCGATGGTGTCCATCTGGGCCATCAGTCGGTGATCGAGCTGGCCCGCCAGGCCGCGCCGGGCGCGCCTTTGGGGGTGATGACCTTTGAGCCGCATCCGCGGGAGTATTTTACGCCGGATGCGCCGGCCTTCCGGCTGATGCGCGCCGAGACCCGCGCCCACCGGCTGGAGAAGCTGGGGGTGGAGCGGCTTTATGAGCTGAACTTCAACACCGCGCTGTCGCGCCTGACGCCGGAGGAGTTCGCCCGCGATGTGATCTCCGAGGGGCTGGGGCTGCGCCATGTGGTGGTGGGAGCTGATTTCTGTTTCGGCAAAGGCCGGAGCGGCACACCGGAAGACCTGCAGCGTTTTGGCGCCGCGTACGGCTTTGGCGTCACTATTGCGCCCTTGATGGAATATTCCGAGCACGCGGTCTCCTCCACTGCGATCCGCAATGCGCTGAGCGAGGGTCGGCCTGCGGATGCCAAGGCGATGCTGGGCCATTGGCACCGGATCGAGGGCACCGTGATCGGCGGCGAGCAGCGCGGGCGGGAATTGGGATTTCCCACTGCCAATATGTCGATCGACGGGCTGCACCAGCCGCGGTTTGGCGTTTATGCGGTGCTGGTGGATGTCCTGGACGGGCCGCATGCGGGCGGCTACCTGGGGGCTGCGTCAATCGGGGTCCGGCCGATGTTTGACGGCGAGGTGCCCAATATCGAGACCTTCCTGTTTGATTTCTCCGGCGATCTTTATGGCGCGACACTGTCGGTAGGGCTGATTGCGTTTCTGCGGCCCGAGATGACGTTTGACGGGCTGGATGCCCTGATTGCACAGATGGATGCGGATTGCGCCGAAGCGCGCGACATTCTGGCGGCGCTATGAAACCTGCAAAAGACGTCATCGACCGTACGGGCCTGGGCCAGCGCTTCTGGGAGAAGAAGCCGCTGGACAGATTGAGCCAGAAGGAATGGGAAGCGCTGTGCGACGGCTGCGGCAAATGCTGTCTGAACAAGCTGGAAGATGAGGAGACCGGCGAGGTTGCGCTGACCCGGGTTGCCTGCCGCCTGATGGATGACAGCACCTGCCGCTGTGCGCAGTATCCGATCCGCCATCAGTTCATCCCCGAATGCATCGTGCTGAAGCCTGAAAACCTGGACACCCATGCCTATTGGATGCCACAGACCTGCGCCTATCGCCTGTTGTGGCAGGGCAAACCGCTGCCCAAGTGGCACCCGCTGCTGACCGGCACGCCTGAAAGCGTCCATGAGGCTGGTGTTTCGGTGCGCGGCTGGACGGTGTCGGAGTTCGAAGTTTCCGAGGATGAGTGGGAAGACCACATCATCGACGAGCCCATCTGATAGTCTTCCCGCAGGAGTTTACCCCATGCATTTTGCCTCTGACAATTCCGGACCGGTTTCCCCGCAGATCATGGAGGCTCTGACCAGGGTGAACCAAGGCTATGCCATGGCTTATGGCGCAGACCCGGAGATGGAGGCGGTGACGGCGAAAATTCGGGAGATTTTCGAGGCACCCGAGGCTGTGGTCTATCTGGTGGCCACCGGGACGGCGGCCAATGTGCTGGCGCTGTCCACCCTGACGCAGCCCTGGCAGACGGTGTTCTGCGCAGGCCCAGCCCATATCAATGTGGACGAATGCAACGCGCCGGAGTTCTTCATGGGCGGCGCCAAGCTGACGCTGGCGACCCGCGCGGACAAGATGACGCCTGCAGATCTGCGCGCCGCCATCGAGGGCGAGGAGACCCGTGGCGTGCATGGGCCGCAGCGCGGGCCGGTATCACTGACCCAAGTGACAGAATTCGGCACCCTCTACGGCGTTCCGGAACTGGCAGAATTGTGCGACGTGGCAAAAGCTTACGGGCTGCCGGTGCATATGGACGGCGCACGCTTCACCAATGCGCTGGTATCTTTGGGCTGCACGCCTGCGGAAATGACCTGGAAAGTGGGAGTCGATGCGGTCTCTTTCGGCGGCACCAAGAACGGCTGTATGGGAGTTGAAGCGGTGGTCTTCTTTGATCCCGACCATGCGCAGGAGTTTGAATACCGCCGCAAGCGCGGCGCGCAGCTGTTTTCCAAGCACCGCTACCTGTCGGCACAAATGCTGGCCTATCTTAGCGATGATCTGTGGTTGGAAAATGCCCGCGCGGCCAATGCCAAGGCGACAATGCTGGCGGACGGTTTACGGGCCGCCGGGGCAGAGTTCAGCCATCCAACGCAGGCCAATATGATTTTTGCCGCCCTGCCCCGCGCCCGGCATAAGGCGCTGTTTGCAGCCGGTGCCGCCTATCACCTGTGGGACGGCGGGCTGGAAGGTCCGGATGAAGAGCCGGTGACAGCCCGTTTTGTCTGCGACTGGTCGCTTCCAGAGACGGATATCCAGGCGTTTCTGTCCCTGTTGTAACTGTCTCAAGGGGGCGCTGCCCCCGGCCCTTTACGGGCCTCCCCCGGGGGTATTTCAGACCAGAAAGAAGCTGAAAATCTCCGGCTGATTGCTGCCTTGCGCCCAAGAAAATGCATCCTCGCGCCGGATGGTGCCCCGGAGGATCTCTGTGCCTTCGGCCAAGCTGGGCGCGCCAAAGACGCCCAGCCTCATGACATCCTCTGTTCCATCGGCCAACATCCCGGTGGATCTGATCAAGGCGGCCCTGCCTAAACCCGGGCCGGGCCCTGACCTGCGGTCTGGAGGGGGGCGCCAGGGTTCGGATCTTCGCCTGCGGAGCGGCTAGGCTCGAACTCTCGAACTCTCGAACCAGCAGCGGCAGGCGGCCTGGGGCCGCATCCCGACCTTCGGACATGCCCGGCACCAGTTCCGGCAGCAGATAGGGCGCAGGCAGGCGCATATGAACGCCATCGCGCCTGGTGCGGCGTTCGATATCACGCCACAAATAGGTGGTCTTTTGCGGTTTTCCCTTGAAGGAGATGCCGTTTTGCACAGTCATCCGATGGCGCAGATTGAACTCCGAAAATCGGTTTCAGGCAGAATAGCCGATTGATGTTAGCTGCGCGCGCCCTGTTTAAAGACAGACCGAGCGCCCGTCATCGCCCCTGCGGCGCGTCGAAGCGGTGTTTCGAGCAGGGCGCGCGCAGCTTTTTCAGAATTTGCCGTTATCGTTCTTCCAGTCACTGCGCGGCGGAATGGTTTCCACCGTATCCCAGTGTTCTGCGATTTTGCCGTCTTCAAACCGGTAAAGATCATAAAAGCTGGTGCTGACGCCATTGCGCTGCCCCTCGCTGGCACAGAGTACGAAGTTGCCTTCTGCCAGCACTCGGTGGAGTGCCTGATACAGAGTAGTGGCTGTGCCGTTCACCGTATCCACCAGGGTTGAGCGCAGCGCGGGCAGCCCGTCGGGCAGATCCGGGCTGTGCTGGATTAGATCCGTGCGGACATAGTCCGGCAGGAGGTCCAGTTGCCGCCCAATCAGCACCTGTTCGGTGTAGTTCCGCGCCAGTACCCGGTTCTCCTCGGTTCGGTCGAGATCGGCAATTTCCGCAGCTCCATCCTGCATACTCCGCCCCGACGGGTTGGGGCCGCGCAAGGGCTGGATATTGTCCCAATGCTCCACTGCCTTCCCCTCCTCAAACCGGAACACCTCAAAGGCGGCGCGCAGGGAAGAGAAATCATATTCGATATGGGCAAAGGCAAAGTCGCCATCTTCAAACACCCGTTTGAAAGTGACTTTCGGGGAGGTTTTGGCAAGGCGGGCGAACAGCACCGCCAGCCCTTCGCTGCCCTCATGTGTCTGCGGGTTGTGCTGGATGTATTTGTCCTCGTTGACAACCGCGGCCGCAGCGGGGTCACCGGTCTCCAGACCCTTGAGGAGGGTTTTCAGCAGATCCTTCTTTGATGCCATGTGCACCGACTCCTTGATGCGGGTTGCGTTCCACCATCCTGCAGCAGCCATGGCGGCGGTGCAAAGGGTCAGATCGGCCGCCAGAAGCGGCACAGCAGCACAGCGGCTGCCGTCGGATGGGTGACCGGCCGCATTTGCGCGGTGCCCGGCACCGCACCAGGCACTGAACCGGACCAGCAGGCAATGCAGGGGCAAAGCAATCCGGAACCAATGCCCGAAATGCTTGGCAATACGCGCAAGGGGGCGCTCACCCCGCCTGACCTGACAGATGCGCGTCCAGATCCGCGAGCCGGTCCTGCCCCCAGAACCGGGTGCCGTCCGCAGTCACCCAGAACGGCGAACCAAAGACGCCGACACTGACAGCATCCTCGAGGTTTTGCGCATAGGTTTCCGCGCCGGCCAGGAGTCCGCTGTCAACCAGCGCTGGGTCAAAGCCGGCGCCCTTTAGACAGCCGCGTATGACCGCATCGTCGGCGATATTCTTTTCTTCGGCCCAGCAGGCGCGGAGAATCGAATGCACCAGATGGCCCATGTCGCCGCCGCCAGCAGCCTGCGCCGCGATGATGGCGTAAGACGATGGAGCGGCATTGGTGGGCCAATGGGCAGGTTTCAGATTGAGCATCATGTCCAGCCTTGCCGCCTGCCGCTCCATCTCGATCAGCCGGTATTCCTGGCGCGACGGGTGGCGCTGGCCCGGCGGCACGCCGCCGGTGCGGGCAAAAAGCGTCATGATGTCCAGCGGCCTGCAATTGATCTCCGCGCCGTGGCGGGCGGCAATCTCCCAAGGCCTTGTGCCGGCCAGATATGCATAGGGAGACAGGGTTGAGAAGTAATAATCGAAAGCTGCCATTGGTTGTTTCTCCCGCTTAGAACTTTGCGCGAGAGTAAGTGCATGATAAGCGGGGTTCAATATCACGAATCTGACACATTGCCATTGCTGCCTGGGGATATCAGCCAATGCCGACCTTGAACGAACCCAAGCTTATCGCTGGGAACGCCAACCTTCCTCTTGCCCAAGCCATTACCCGCCGCATGAGCCTGCACCGCGGTGTCGATCAGGGGCTGGTGGATGCCCGCGTCGAGCGGTTCAACGACGGGGAAATCTTCGTCGAAGTCTATGAGAACGTCCGTGGCGAGGACATGTTCATCATCCAGCCGACCTCCAACCCGGCTAATGACAATCTGATGGAGCTGTTGATCATCGCCGACGCGCTGCGCCGCTCTTCGGCCCAGCGCATCACCGCTGTGATCCCCTATTTCGGCTATGCCCGCCAGGACCGCCGCACCAAGGCGCGCACCCCGATCTCGTCGAAACTGGTTGCCAACATGCTGACCGGTGCGGGCATTGAACGGGTGCTGACCATGGACCTGCACGCCGCCCAGATCCAGGGGTTTTTCGATATTCCGGTGGACAACCTTTATGCTTCGCCGATCTTTGCACTGGACGTGAAGGACCAGTTCAAGGACCGGATGGATGAGCTGATGGTGGTGTCGCCCGATGTGGGCGGCGTTGCCCGCGCGCGCGAGCTGGCCAAGCGCATCAACGCGCCGCTGTCGATTGTCGACAAGCGCCGCGAGAAGGCCGGTGAAGTGGCCGAGATGACCGTGATCGGTGATGTGAAAGACAAGATCTGCCTGATCATCGACGACATGTGCGACACCGCCGGCACCCTGTGCAAGGCAGCGCAGGTGCTGCTGGACAACGGCGCCAAGGAAGTGCACGCCTATATCACCCACGGTGTGATGAGCGGCCCGGCGGTGGAGCGTGTCACCAATTCGGTGATGAAATCGCTGGTGCTGACCGACTCGATCCAGCCGACCGAGGCCGTGGCCGCCGCGCCCAATATCCGCATTCTGCCGACCGCGCCGCTGTTCACCCAGGCGATCCTGAACATCTGGCACGGCACCTCTGTGTCGTCGCTGTTTGAGGACAAGACACTGGTTCCGATCTACGAGAACCTGTATTCCAACGGCGGCTGAGTTAGCCCCGCTTCCCGGACTTCAGAAAGCCCCGCCTTTTGCGGGGCTTTTTATTCGCGCAGTGTCGCAGCGGTGTCTGCCACCTCGCCACTGCCGAA
Organism: Leisingera sp. S232; assembly: GCF_049800895.1. Lineage (NCBI taxonomy): Bacteria > Pseudomonadati > Pseudomonadota > Alphaproteobacteria > Rhodobacterales > Roseobacteraceae > Leisingera > Leisingera sp. S232. Next base: position 32,096 of record NZ_JBNAFX010000011.1, read on the forward strand.
AACCCAAAGCAAATTTCCACCCAAGACTGCCAGCCGCTGATCACCGTGACCTAAATGCGGTGGGAAAATGGTAACTCTTTGCCTCCATGCACGATCGCAACGTCATGAATTTCAATGCTATGATAGGCGGTTACATGTTTTTGCCATTTGGCGCCGAAACTGCGGAACCAGATGCTCACATTTTGGCAGCCAACCTACGGCCAGCCATCGCCACTTTTGCCACTGTTGCCGGTGAGAGTGTCATGGTCTGCCCCGCCTTTCACAAAGCCGGTGTCGGGCCCACCGTGCAATGTGGCGTTACTGTCCCTGACGGTGCCCTGTGACAGTCTTCAATCCACATCCCAGTCGTCGGCATACGGCAGTTCGCCGATGGCCATCCATGTGGCGCGCAGACGGGCGGCGCGGCTGTCGGCCCAGGTTCGGAAAACAATATCAAAGCCCTGGCAGGTGATGTTCTCTGCCACCAGTTCAGCCCGAATGGCTGCCGACGTGTCCATGTCCCAGAGCGACACCGATACATGCACTGCCGGCGGACGGGCAAAAGCCGAGGAAAACTCCACCCCCCGGCGCCGCATGCGCGGGCCTGAGCCGGTCCACATCTCGCCGCCGCTCTCGAAATCCGAGAAGACTTCGGTATCGCCCTGTTCGACCCCGGTTCGGGGATTGCGCAGTCTTTTCATTCCGGCTCCCAAGCGTATTGCCTGCCAATCAGAGTAAGCCATACAGCAGGGAGTTCTAGAAACCAGTCCTTTCCGCAGCTGGCCTGTTGCTGATCGACCTCTTGGCCGGGCGGAGGTCTTTTGCACGGGTGTGCTGCCGCCCCCCCACCAGATGACATTTCGCAAGCGGGACAGCTCTCTGAAAGGCAAACTGGTTTGCGATTGGGGTCTGAGCGATGTTTGAATACCCTCAAATCATCCTCCCAGTGTCCAAACCGGCGGCAATGAACATCATCAGGGCGAAACAGGCTGCCAGGGAACAGGGTCAGCTTTCTTCCGAGGCGAGCGCGGTGCTGAGTTCAGTGATTTGTTCCAGCCGGGTGGAAATCCGGTCCTGGAACACGCCCAGTTCATCGATGATCGAATTCAGCGATTCCCCGACATTGCCCAGCCGCGCGCATTCGATCTTGCACAGCACACGGGTCGTTGTGAGCGCCATGAAATGCCGGTGCAGGGTCTGGCAGGCTTTCTGGATGCGGTCGGCCTCAAACCGGATGTCCTGCAGGCTGCGCCGGGCCTTGCCGAACTGTTCCTCTGTCAGTTGGTTCAGAATACCCTGCTCATGCGGGATATCGACCGCAGCAACGGTGCCTTCCTGCTCCAGCTGGCGGGCGCATTCGGTCAGAATTCGGGCCAGGCCCTCAACAAAAGTGGCGGCTGTAACCGTGCCTTTGATCGCACGGAAGTTGCTGTCCTTGCCCCAGACATGGGCTTCGAACCAGTTCGACATATCGCGCGACATCGCGCTGTAGTTCTGGGACAGGACCGTCACCGGGCCACCCGCAGGTTCAATCCGCGAGGCAATGACCCGCAGATTATGCGGAATGGTGCGCATGGATTCGAATTCCTGCACCAATGCCTCGGTTTCCTCAAACAGCTGGCTGGCGGTGCTGTGCATTTCACGATGAGCTGCCAGCCGCGGACAGGCCGGGCGGTTCAAGCCCACATCGCGGGCCAGCAGTTCCTCCGCCAGAGCGTGACCTGCAAAATCATTGTAGGTGGCAAAGCCCAGCTCCTTGAGGCGGGCCAGCAGCCGTGCAGCGCTGGCCGATGGATTCAGCTCCTCTGCCTGCTCTGCCTGGCGCAAGGTCGCGTATTCCTGCACGACTGTCTTGAACAGCGGGCTGGTCGGCTTGATCCGGGCAGACAGGTAGCCGCCGTCGCAGGGCGTAACCACCGCAAAGACCCAATAATAGCTGCCGTCCTTGGCGCGGTTTTTGACATAGGCACCGACAGTGCCGCCGGCGTTGATGGTGTCCCACAGGATCTGGAACACGGCGCGCGGCATATCCGGGTGGCGGATGATCTTGTGCGGGGCGCCCAGAAGCTCCTCCAGCGGGTGTTTGGCAACCCGGCTGAACACGGCATTCCCGGCCGTAATCACACCGCGGGTGTCGGTGCGGGAAAAGAACACTTCATCAAGGGCAAAAGCCGATTCCCGGCCATTGGATTGAGCAGCCAGAGCGCGGTCTTCAAAGGACACGTTACGGTTCCTGTTAGTGGTTGTCTCGTACAAACCCTGTTTTACTGGTGACTGCTTTTCAAATTGCTAATGCGGGGCGGGCCATACATGTTTTTCCGCCCCGTGGCTGCCCGGTTCAGGCAGCGGTCCCCTTTGCCTGTTCCTGATCCTGTGCAGGAACGCATCCGGGAGCCTCCAGCGTCAGGCCAAGGCTTTCGCAAAGCGGTAGGCGGCGGGCGGCGAAATGGCTCGCGCGGGCGCGCAGCAGTGCCAGGTTTTCCTCTTCCGTCTCCAGCACCCGGCCCTCGTGCTGCAAGCGCTGGCCCTGCGGGGCCAAGATGCGCCAGGCCAGATCCGCCCATTCTGCAGGCGTTTCCAGCCCTTTGCTGCGGGCCAGAAGGAACAGCTGTTCAAACCGGTCCAGTTCCACACCGCCACCAGTGACAGGAGAGGCCAGATGACGCAGCACATCGCTTTCCTCCGCGCGTTTGCAGATCGCCAGGTTGAAGGCACGGCAGGCCGCGGCTCGGCTCTCCAGCCCGTCCAGCGGCAACGCAGGGGCGATTTGGCCGACGCCTGCCAGCACCGTCAGCATCCGGGTGATATCCCCCCACTGCATCGTGCCGAACGCGCCCTGATCCAGCAGGCTGCGCACGGTGGCGGGACCTTGGGCAAGCGCCTGCAGAACCGGTGCATACTCTGCCTGATCCAGCGGCACATCCTGACCACGATGATGGAATTTGAGCACCCCGCCGCTGTAGGGTCGGGTCAGTGCCAATGTGGCGGCGAACCAGGCTCCGACTTCACCCCGCGGGGTATGGGCGCGCCCGCCCTTGACAAAAACGTCGCTGCGGAAGTGCTCGTCCAGCAGAACGTCACGCAAGCCTTCTCGGCGGACCGGGTCGCCTTCCTCATCCAGCAGGGCCTGCTGCTGCGGCGTGAAACGGACACAGTCCAGATTGTCCAGCAGGCTGACAGAACCTGCAAAGCTGAGCTTGGCCGAGCCCAGCTCAGCCGCCAGATCTTCAAAGAAGAAAGGGGTCCAGTCCTTGTTGAAATACTCATGCGCCGTGTAATTGTCAGGCATAGATGCCAGATGATCGAGGCGAGCGGCAGCCGCCGGGTTCTTCCCGAAGTAGCCGCCACCGGCACCGGCCAGACGGCGGGCAAACCCCATCGCCTCGCTGATCCGTTCCGGCAAGGTGCCCCTGCCCTGTTCTGCCCGGCTGGTGAGAATGCGGCGCAAGGGGACAGAAGCCGCCCAGCCCGGCTGCGTATTGCAGCTGACATAGACAAGACCGCCGGGTTTCAGCCGGTCGGAAATGAAGTTGAGAATATGCTGGCGGTTTTCCTGCGAGACCCAGCTGTAGACCCCGTGCAGCGCGATGACGTCGAAGGCGGCCGGCAGGCCCGAGGTTTCGCCAAAATCCTCAAAGCTGCGTTCGTGAAAGCGGATGTTGTCCAGCGCAGCCTCCTGCGCCAGTTCGCGAGCGCCCGCAATGTGGGAGGGGCTGAAGTCCATCGCGTGAAATTCAATATGCGGATTGGCGGCTGCCAGAAGGTTGGCGGAAAACCCCTGGCCGCAGCCCAGTTCGCAATAGGTAAGCTGGTCGCCATCCAGCCCGTGCCTGAGCCCCTGGCGCGTTGCAGTGAAGCCCAGCAGCGACGGTGTCAGCTGGCGATGGAAGTCATAGGTATAGTCGATGCCGGCGACATAGCCGGAAGTCCAGTTTGTCACGGAAAATCCTGCAGATTGGGAACATGTCATGCAGGGCAATTTCGGAAAATTTTGTAAGAATTGGGTTAAGAAGCGCAGGATTTTCCGCGGCGCCCGGTCTCGGGACGCAGGCACAGTGCCTTCCAACTGTCGGCAAAAAGTTTTTCGTAGTTATGAGTGCTGCCTGGCCTGCAGGGGCGCGGCGGGGCTGCAAAGAGGTCTTCCAATGCGTTCTGCCAGGACTTGTTTCCCAGGCCGTCGACCAAGGTGGCGCCTTGAGCCACATGGTCCGTCAACCCATCGGCATCACTGACAAGCAGCCTGCGCCCCGCAGCCAGGGTTTCAATTGAAACCAGCCCGTAGGCCTCCCACCGTGATGGCATCATAACCGCATCAAGATCGGCCATGGCTTCCACCGGGTTGGCGGAAAAGCCTTTGAAAAGGATGCGGGGGTCGCCAGCGGCGAGGCTGCGGAGCGATTGCTCTTCCGCCCCTTGCCCATAGATATGCAGGACAGGACCCGGGCCGCGAATGCCGCGAAAAGCCCGGATCAGAATATCAAAGCCCTTTTGCGGCTCCAATCGCCCAATGGCTCCGATTGTCAGCACTGCGCCCGCCGGAGGAGCCAGTTTCCGGAAACCGGACAGATCCACGCAGGACGGAATGACATGCAAGGCGCCCGGCCGCACAAAGCCCTGTCTTCGCAGCCACTGGCCTTGTGCGGCGCTGACGGCAACAACATCGTGGAACACAGCATACGAGAGCTTGAGAAGAGCTTCGAACCGCCCTTTGCGCCTGACATTCAGGGCAGTGAAATTTCGGGTGTAACTGTGCTCAACGTGAACAAGCCGGGCCGTGGGGTTCAGGGCTCGCAGGGAGACCAGATAGGGGAGAAGGCGCCAGCTGATCGCAAGATGCGATATGATCACATCCGCCTCGACCCGCGCCGCGCAACGCTTGTTGCGGTTCAATTCCAGCAAGCTGTGGTTAGCCGCCTGCGCCAGATCCGGTGTTGTCATCATGTGGTCGATAACGCGCATCACGCCGCCGGCAGTGGTGTCGTCGACCAGGTGGGTTACGCGGACAGGGTTCATGACATGGCCTCAGGCCGGGTGGTCCGGGCGGCCAGTTTCATTGCTTTGCGCAGGGGTTTCGGCCCAGAGATGGCAAGCAGCGCAGTTGCCGCCAGCGTTGCCCCCGATTTTAACGGTTCCTCCCAAAGCGGCCGCCGGGCACAGGCAAGCCATGCCCTGGCAAGATGTACGGCACGGCGGCGGTCCAGATCGCTGATGGCGCGCCGGTTGAGGTAACGGAGCTGATAGGCCCGTGCCACAACCGTTTCTTCAGCAAAAAACTTGGGACTGATCCGGGACAGCTTGCTCACCATCCGTTCCCATGCAGCAAGCTGGCGGTCTGTCGCCGCCGAAAGCCCGCCGGAATTGATCCGGTAGCGTGTGAGCAGGCCCGGGATTCCTTCGAAGGCCCAGCTGGTTGTCAAGGCAATCCGCAGCCAGCACTCGATGTCCTCGGATTGGCGGAATGTTTCATCAAAATACCAGTCGCGTTCGGTTTCGGACCGGGGTCGGAAGGCAATTTCGTCAAACACTGCCCGACGGATCACGGCGGCAGATCCGTTTCCGACCGGGTTGCGTTTAAAAATATGCCCCGCATCAACATTGTGCAGCCTTGGCCGCTGCGCCTGGCCTGTCAGCACGCCGTCTTCCGAAATCAAGGCGGACCCGGCATAGCTGATCCCCACCGTAGGGGAGGCCGCCAGATGGCAGCGATGACAGGCCAGCTTTTCAGGCTCCCACATATCGTCTGCGTCGCAAAAGGCCACGAGATCCCCCTTCGCCCGGGCAATCCCTGTATTGCGCGCCCCGGCCAGGCCACGGTTCTTCTGGTGGATCACGTGGAAACGCGGATCACCACAAAAACCAGCAGCGATGGCGGCGGTTTTGTCAGAGGAACCGTCATTGACAACAAGGACCTCAAAGTCTGTACAGGTCTGACGTTGCAAGGAGCAAAGCGTATCAGCGAGAGTTTTCTCGGCATTGAAAGCGGGAACGACAATCGATGTGAAGGCCATGGATGAGTACCTCGGAAAAGTTAGCGGGAAAACAAGTTCCGGCGCATCTGCCGGGGCAGGACCGGTGCCAGCAGTGAGCCAGCTAATGTCAGGCTTCCGCGGCGGAACGGGGAAAAAAATCCGCGCGGGCTTTTGAAAATGCCGCACACGGCTTGTTTCAAGGCAAAAGCCGGAGGCCCATTCAGGCGGAGCGCCCGGCGGGCAAGATAGCGGTGATGAATGGCATGCGCGGCGGCGCTTGGAACCACGCCAAAGCGCGCAGCGGTTGCAATTGCCTGTTCACGGCCTGCCCGCATTGCCTCAAGATCCGACGACAGACCGCCAACAGACGTGCGGTAGTAGGTATGCAGGCTGTCTATTCCGATCACCCGCGCACCGCTGCCGACCAGTCGGATCAGCCACTCCAGATCTTCATTATGGACCATTGTTTCGTCAAAGCCGCCGGTTGCGGCAAAGACGCTGCGCCGCACGGCAATGTTCGACATCGTGCAAACCGGGTTTTCCCCCAGCAGCATGCCGATTGTCACATCGCGACCGGGCACCGTTGAAAACACATGGGCATCTGAAGGTGCTGTGCGGAAAAAGCCGATCCGACCATAGGCACCGTGCACCGAAGGATCCTTGAAACTGCTTGTAAGCCCGGCAAGTTTCCCGGGATGCCAAATGTCGTCTGCATCGCAAAATGCGATCACGGCGCCTCGGGCGTGTTCCATCGCGCCAAAATTGCGGGCCGCACTGGGGCCTTTCCCGGGGTTGCAGACCAGCCGGATCCGGGTATCCGACCGGCCCGCGTGCGACACCAGGGAGCGGGTCTCGTCCGTTGACCCGTCATCAACCACGATGGCCTCCCAGTCGGTGCAATGTTGGGACTGAAGCCCCGCCAGGGTTGCCAGGATCGTGGTGGCAGCGTTGAAGCTGGGGATGACGACGGAGAAAAAGGGCATGTCTCAAACCTCTGCGGTGCGGTGGCGGAAGGCCGTGGAGAGGGTCGGCAGCGATGCCAGGGTCATCATCAGCGTGGCGACCGTGGCATAGCCGGCGGCAACGGCTGTCAGGCCGTAGGGGGCAAGCAGGCAGGTGTTCAGGATCAGCGCCCCGGTGGTGGCAAGCGTGACCCGGAATTCCTGCCCAGGTCGGCCGTTTGCCCGCAGCCAGCCAGCGGTGGCGGACCACAGCGTAGTCGGGATCGCCACAAGGCACAGGATCGACACCACGCCGTCGATGCCTGCCCAGCGCGCCCCGAACAGGACTGGGACATAGAGCGGGGCCAGCAGCGATTGCGCGATGACGGCCGGTGCGATGATCGAAACCGCCAGCACCACGCTTTGGCGCAGCGCCTGCAGCTTGTCGGCGCTGGCACAGAGATGCGGAAACAGAACCGTCGAGAAAGCCACGGTGAAGGAGTTGGACAGGCTGAGACCGGCATTGAAAGCCATGAAGTAAAGGCCCAGCGTCTCTGCCCCCATCAGCGCGCCCACGACAACCTTGTCTGCCTGCAAGCGCAGCGCTTTGACCAGTTCGACGCCCAGAACCGCCCATCCATAGGACAGGAACGGGCGCAGCGGCGCATGCCCCTGGGACGGATCGGGGCGCCAGGGATGCAGGCGGCGCATGGCAATCAGCCAGAGCAGCGCTGTCAGCAGCCGCGGCAGCACCAGCACAAGAGCCGACGGCCAAAGCAGCGCCAGCACAACCGACATCAGGTTCGAGGCCACGATCTGCGCACCCGAAATGGCGGCAGTCTGGCGCAGCTTTCCTGCTCTCATGGCAAGGCCTGCCTGCACCAGACCGGCGGGCATGAACAGGTATTCACCCGCCAGAATAAGGATCAGTGCCAGCAGCATTTCGCTGCCGCCGTTGGCATAAAGTACAATTCCAACCAGCGACTGAAACAGAAACAAGCCGGTGCACCAGACCCAGAAAATGCGGTGTGCAGTTGCGCAAATCTGCTGCAGCTGAGCCTGCGGCGCCGCGATGATCTTTTGAATGACGCCGTTTTCCGTCAGCGATTTGACAATGTCAGCGACAGCCAAAGCAGCCGCAGCTATACCGATCTGATCCAGGTCCAGCGTGCGGGCCACAGCGACAACCACAAGAAGCCGCGATATCTTGGCAGCCGCTTCTGACGCACCATAGGCAAAGAGGTTCTTTGTGAAGCAGGGAATGTGCAAAGTGCGAGGCATCGGGACCTGTCCATAATGTGTAGGATCAAGTCATACCGGGCAGACGCACCTGCCGTCCCTTGCCCCCCGGGACAGGGCATTGGTGCAACAGAACTGGCACATATCCCTTTGGATAGCGCTGCAATATCAACGGGCTCTCGACCGCTGTGGCCGAATTCCGTATCACAAATGCAACCCGCAGTGATCCCGCGAGAATTTCAATGAAGTCACCTCTCAGAAATGGAACGGCAATTCTGGCGGTTTTGTCTTTGGGCGGCTGCGTGCAGATCGACCCGCCGGACAACCTGGAACCGGTTGCCTCTGGTGACGGGTATCAGGCGCAATACCGTGAACCTGAGGTCTCTCGCAGCGCAGCCGGTTTCCTGCAGTCGCAAAGAATGAACGAGTCCAAGTGCCGCCCTGCCGCGGGCGGAACCGGCGGCAAAGGGGCCGGAACCGCACAGGCTGCGCTGGCAGGTGAACGGTTCTCACGCAATGATCTGGTGAACCTGCGCATCGGTGATGATGAGACTTTCAATGGCGATTATGTCATTTCGCGGGATGGCACGCTGAAACTTCCCTTCCTTGCGCCGATCCGTGCGCAGGGGCGAACCGCCATCCAGATCGAGAACGACATTGCTGCGAAACTGATCGCCGCTGATTTCTATTCTGACCGGCCGCGTATATCGGTCCGGGCCGCTGATTTTGCCTCAGTCACGGTGGGTGTTTCAGGAGCCGTTTTCGAGCCCAAGGCTGTGGAAATCGGCGGTGTCCCGGGGGACATCGTGGATTCCCGCAGGCAGGGCGCACTGGGGGCCTCAACCGAGGCGCGCAACCTGTCGGCCGCATTGCGTGCGGCAGGCGGGGTACGTCCGGATGCAGATATTTCAGCAGTTGAGGTGCGGCGCGGCAGCAGCCTCTACCGGCTGGACATGCGCGGCGTGTTCGAAGGCCGGAACGCCGTCGACATCATGCTGCTGACAGGTGATCAGGTGCATGTGCCCAGCCGCGGGTGTTTTCAGGAAGATCTGATGCGGCCCAGCCCCATCAGCCCGCCAGGGGTGACACTGTTCTTGTCGAACCTCACCCAGCCGGCAGCTGGTAACGCGATCTCTGCGATTGGCCGCGAGGTGCGCGAGTTTCCCTATGGCACGCGGTATCTGCAGGCAGTGGTGGATACCAACTGCGTCGGCGGCGCCCGCGCCACAAGCGCACACCGATCTTCCGTCCTGTTTTCCCGCAACCCTGTTACCCAAGTGTCGGTTGTGATCGAACGCAGGATCGAAGACATGCTGCGCCGTGCCGACAGGGATGACTATGACCCTTTCCTTCTGCCCGGGGATGCCATTGCCTGCTATGACAGCACACTCACCAACCTGGGAGAGGTCGGCCGTCTCATCGGCGCCTTCAACTACTAGGTCGGGTTGAGCACCGGCCTGGTGGCGACCCAGGCATCTCGCAAAGGATTCAGCGCGTCATTTGCCGCCTGACGGTCCTGGCTGAGTGCCGCTTTTTCGAGACGGATCAGAGCACTTCGCAGCTCTGGAAGCCCGAAGGTTGCGGCGCTGCCGGCGATCCGGTGGGCTTGGGTTGCGGTTTCATTCGCTGCCAAATCCTGCCCGTTTTCAAGGACTTTGAGGAAGTCTTCCATTTCGGCTGCAAAGCGGTCCAGCAGCGGTTGCAACGTCTCGGCACCAACTGTTTCTTCCAGTTCAATTCGCTGCTGCGACCACTGTGCAGCTCTGGCCGGTTCTGGCAGAGCAGGCGGAACCGGGGAAGACTGGTCTGCAATCAATTGCAGCAGGCCATCACGCGTCAAAGGTTTTGTCAGCACATCATTCATGCCGTCCTTCAGAAAGGCTTCCTGTTCTTCGGCCATTGCGTTTGCGGTCACCGCGACAATCGGTGCGCGCGCTGACGCGCCGTTACCTGCCCGGATTGCCCGTGTAGCACTGCGCCCGTCCATGACCGGCATGCTGATATCCATCAGAATCAGATCAAAAGCCGTGTCAGCGGCGATCTCAACCGCTTGCTGCCCATTATGCGCTTCGGTCACAAAATGCCCCTGAGCGGTCAGCATCTCCCGCGCGACATAGCGGTTGATTTCATTGTCCTCCACCAGAAGGATGTTTGCCCGTTTGCCGTCGGCCTGAGCATCCGGGGCTGTCCCCTGCTGTTCAGGTGGCGCAATGGGCTGAACCGGGAAACTGACATCAAACACGCTGCCTTCGCCCGGGGTGCTTTCAACTGTGATGTCGCCGCCCATGGATTTCGCGAACCGCTGGGCAATGCCCAGACCCAGCCCTGTCCCCCCGACCTCTCGATCATAGGAGCTGTCCCCGGTTGCGAAATCATCGAAGATATGCGGCAGCAGGTCTGGATCGATCCCTGGGCCGGTATCCTGCACTGAAATGCACAGGGTGCGTTTTCCTTCCGCTGCTGCAGTGGACTGAGCAGTGATGGAAATCCGCCCGTTTTTTGTGAATTTGACCGCATTGCCAACAACGTTCATCAGAATGTGCTGAATGCGGTCCTGATCTGCGTGCACCCAGTTGAGCGGCGCCCCGGTCCAGCCCCACTCCAAGGTGCTGCCGTTGCCCGCCGCTGCGCCGCTGAGACTGTCCACGATGTCCTTCAGCACATCGCTGATGTTCATGTCCACCCTGCGCAGATGCAGCTTGCCCGCATCGAATTTCGTGATGTCCAGAACATCCGAAATATGGCTCATCAGCAGCTTGCCGGACGTCTGCATATTGCGGATGTAACGGGATTGCCGCGCGCTGAGCCGGGTATCCTCCAGCAGTGTCAGATTGCCCAGCAGCCCGTTCAGCGGAGTCCGGATTTCATGGCTCATGGTGGCCAGAAAATCGGTTTTGGCTTTCTCGCCGGCCATGGCCCGGTCGCGGGCCAGAACAAGCTCCGCCTCGGCCTGCACCTGACTGGAGATATCCCGTAGAAACGCGATGTAAATGTCACCTTCCCTGGTCTGCGCTGACTGGATGGCCAGCTCCACCGGGAAGACTTCGCCGCTCGCCCGCACCGCTTCGAGCTTGACCCGCCCGCGGCCCACGACACGTTTTTCCCCTGTTTCGCGCAAACGCGCCATGCCAGCCTGATGCGCAGAACGGAGATGTTCGGGCACAATCAGCCCGCCCAGATCGCACCCCAGCGCGTCTTTGGCAGAAAAGCCGAAAATCTGTTCGGCGGCGGCATTGAAATCCATGATCCGGCCCTGCGTATCTGCAACGATCACCGCATCCAGGGATGTGCCTGTCACAATATTCATCCGCTCACTGGCTTCAATGGCCTGGGTACGCCGCCGCACGTTTTGCGTATTCAAAACCGCAAGATAGCAAGCCAGCACCGTCAAGGCGGCAACCAGCACTGCAATCGCAACAGCCAGCTGCTTCAAGGTTCCAGACAGGGCGTTGCGCCGGAAATCCGATTCCTCGGCAAAATAATTGAGACCGGAAACAGAGAGGCTGCGGACATCCGGGCGGATTGCCTCCGATTGCGCCTTGAGGATAGGCAAGGCTTCCTGCAAGGCGCTGGTCTCACTGTCGATGTCAGGCACGACCGCTTTCAGGTAGGCGTCGACTGTTGCCAGATTGGCGGCAAACTCTGGGACTTGACGCAATTCGCTGTAGATAGACGCCTGCTGCAGCGTCCGGATGCGGCTGAAAAACACATCAAACCGCCGCCGGAGGCTGCGAAAGTCCGGTGACTGTTCCAGCTGCGCCTGCGACAACTCCAGGTTGAACTGAAGGAACTCCACTTCGGTCTGAGACAGGTTCCATTGAATATTGTCGGAACTGGCTGAGTTCAGCCGTGTGATGTCGCGGGACACATTGAGCGCCAGGACAGCAATGGCAGCCAGGCCCAAAAGGGCCGGCAGGACAAAGGCACCCAACCGCAACCAGATCCTGCTCCGTCTTCTGCCGACCATTGCCTTCCTACTCCTATGCGGGCAGCCAGGCGAACGCATGCGCTGTCGAACGGTTCGCTACTTGATCACATCGATGCGGTCGAGCTGCCAGATGCTGCGGGAATAAACCACCTCTGATTGATATTCCGTTTTGCTGTCATAAGGGTAAACAATCCACAGCGGCCCCTTGTCACGCACAGACATTTCCCTGCCATTATGCTTATAGGCAATGATCGGCCCCCCTTGGACAGCATCCGCCAGTGGGATGTCCACCGCATAGTCGTTGATCGCGGTGGCCCGCAATGTGGTTCCAGTGATGCCCAGATGGTCAACCAGCTGAACCAGCGGCACCCCTTCAAAACTCTGTACGCCCTGCGTCCAGATTGTCGAGGTTTCAAACTCCACTGACCTCAGCTCAGCCAGCATGCCCAGATCGAACCGCACGGCTCCTCCGGCGTCTTCCGCTGTTGGGGCGCCGGTCACGGTCAGAACCACCTCACCGGCGGGGTGGCCCAGGTTCCCCGCTGCCAGCGGCTGCGCGGCAAAAACGGAGATTGCAAGTAATTTGAGCATTTTAAAGAGCATTGCACGGCTTCCCTTGCTGATTGACCCAGATATGGCACAACCTGGCGCAGAGGCCAAAAGGTTACACGGATACCCGCCTATCCTTTCGAATAGGTCCCGCATTCATGCCGCCTGCGGAACGGGTGCGACACGTCCGGCAAGAAAGCCGGACAATTCGTGGGCCAGCTCCGGCCGGTCCAAAGCAAAGGCTGCCGTCGCCTGTACAAATCCTAGTACACTGCCGCAATCAAACCGTTCGCCGTCAAACCGGAACCCGGTTACGCCGGCTGAGGGAAGATCCGCATTGATGGCGTCGGTCAGCTGCAATTCTCCGCCTGCGCCCGGTTTCAAGGCGGCCAGAGCGGTGAAAATCGAAGGCTCCAGAATATAGCGGCCAACGACTGCATGTGCTGAGGGAGCCTGTGCGGGCTCCGGTTTTTCAACCATTCCGCGGGCATGAGTGAGTTTTCCGACCTCACGCGCAACATCCAGGATGCCGTAGGAGGAGGTTTGGTGGCGTGCAACTTTCATGGTTGCCACCATGTGCCCAGGGTTTGCGGCATGGGTCTCCACCATCTGGCGCAGTGCCCCGCGCGGCGCACGGATCACGTCGTCCGGCAGCAGTACCGCAAAGGGTTCATCTCCGACCAGACGGGCCGCCAATCCCACAGCGTGGCCCAGGCCCAAAGGCTTGCTTTGGCGCACAAATGACAATGTCCCCTCTGGCATCCGGGTGCGTGCGATGGCCTCAAGCGCCGCTGTCTTGCCGCGCGATTGCAGGGTGTTTTCCAGCGCAGCGGCAGTGTCAAAGTAATCCTCCAGCGCAGCTTTGCCTGCGGCCGTGACAAAGATGAACTCTTCGATCCCCGCCTCCCGCGCCTCATCCACCGCGTATTGGATCAGCGGACGGTCCACCAGCGGCAGCATCTCTTTGGGGATGGATTTGGTGGCGGGCAGAAAACGGGTTCCCATGCCGGCAACCGGGAAAACAGCTTTGCGGATATGTGTCATTTCTTGTCTCCTGGAATGTAAAGTCAATAGGCACCGCGGCCGGAAATGACCGCGCCAAAGGTTCTAAGGATGAGCTGGAGGTTCAGCTTGAGCGAGCGGGCCTTGATGTAGCCGAGGTCCATCTCGATCATTTCTTTGAAGCCGACTGCGGCCCGGCCGGACACTTGCCAGACGCCAGTGATACCCGGCTTGACCTTCAGACGACCAAGCGCCCGGGGCGGATAATCTGCAACCTCGCAGGGCAGCGCCGGACGCGGGCCGACGATGGACATCTCCCCGCGCAGCACGTTGAACAATTGCGGCAGCTCATCAGTGGAGGTCCGGCGCAGCCAGCGGCCAACACGGGTAATCCGTGGATCCTGACGCGATTTGAAGCAGAGCCCGTCCCGGTCTGAGACGTTCAGGACATCCGCCCGCCGGGCTTCGGCATCTGTCGTCATCGAGCGGAACTTGTACATGGTAAAGGTCTTGCCGTTCAGCCCGACCCTCGTCTGTTTGAAAATCGCCGCCCCCTTGCTGTCTGCCCTTACTGCCAGTGCAGCCAGCAGCAGCAAGGGTGACAACAGCAGCAGCGCCGAAAATGCCAGCGTGATATCCAGCGCACGCTGCTGAAGGTCGGCGAGTCGCTTGTGCCGCAATGCTGCCAGCCCGGCATGGGCCAGAAAGCTGACGTTTCCGGTCAGGTAGCGGCGTGCCATCCGTCGCGGTTCCATCGCCAGCCGCCACACCCATTCCATCCTTGCTGCCCTGACCGGTTCCGGCGCCCGTGCAACTGAACCGGACAGAAAGTCAAACAGCGCACCCACTCCTAGGGTCAGGTCGGCCTTCAGATGTTTTGCATTGCGGTGCAGCCAAAGTTCCTGCTTCGGCACACCAAGCGCGACCAGCAGGATACTGGCGCCGCTTTCGTTGATGTCTGCGATCACCGCCCGGGTGTCCTGCGCGCCCTGATACCCGTCACGGGTGCCGGCGATACGCAGGCCGGGGATGTCATAGACCAGCCGCGCCGCGGCGGCATCGGCCACGCCCGGCCGACCGCCGAACAGAAAGACCGATTTTCCCATGCTGGCTGCACGTTGCAACAGCTGCGGCACAAAATCGGTGCCGTTCAAATTCGCGGTCAGCGAGTGACCGGTGAATTTCGCCGCCAGTTCAACTCCGATACCGTCCGGCAACAGGAGATCTGCCGCTGCGACAGCCTTTGCGTATTGCGGGTTACGGCGGCGGACATTGCAGCAATGCGCATTTATGAAAAACACACGTCTGCGGCCTGGCGACAGCAGCTTGGCAACAGCCTGATCGGTGCTGCCGTCAGCCAGGTTGAGGTCCAGCGCAGGCAGGTAAGCCCTGTCCAGACGGCGGGGTTTGACCGCACAGCCATCACTGAAGATGGAAGAGGAATATGCAAGTGTCATCTGCTAAGTCCTTGAGCTACCAGTGGTTGCTCTCAGACTGTTGCAAGCGGCTCCGCCCCTCAACGGAGCGGGCGGACAGGTTTGGCCCCCGTTGGCATTCCAGGCTTGCCTTGCGGCCTGTGCACCTATCCGCCCGGATCTGAATCTATCCAAATGCTTTCCAGGCTGCGGCGAAAACGCACGACTTTTGCCGTGCAAGCGCCGCATTCACGCGCTACGTGTAAAGGAAGGGAGCAAGGAGCACGTTATGAGAGTACTGATTGCCGATGACCACGACCTGCTGCGCGATACGCTTGTTCTGTTCCTGGAAGGCCAAGGGTCGATCAAGACCAGCACCGCAGCGGATCTGGATCAGGCGTGCAAGCTGATTGAGACCGAAGATCCCTTTGATCTCATCCTGCTGGATCTCAATATGCCCGGCATGAATGGTCTGGCTGGCCTCAAGCGGGCGATGGCCATGAGAAACGGGCAGCGGGTTGCACTGATGTCGGGTGCTGCCACCCGCCAGATCGCCGAACAGGCGCTGGAGGCCGGCGCCGCCGGGTTTGTGCCAAAAACCCTGCCGGCAAAATCAATGATCAATGCAGTCAAGTTCATGGCGATGGGGGAACAATATGCCCCCATTGATTTCATGACCGCTGCAGATCCTGAAACAGACCACCCGCTGGCCGAAAAACTGTCACCGCGCGAGCTGCAGGTTCTGAAGGGCCTGACCGAAGGCAAGTCCAACAAGGAAATCGCCCGTGATCTGGACATTACCGAACCCACTGTGAAGCTGCATATGAAAACGCTGTACCGAAAGCTGGACGTTGCCAACCGCACCCAGGCAGCTTTGGCCGCGCGGGAGGCCGGTCTGTTCTGACTGCCTGCAAGGGGCAAAGACCTGTCTCCTACCCCATTGGATAGTCGCGAATACGGATGCGCAGCGGGATAACCTTGCGCGCAATCCCGGCAGGCAGCTGGCCAAGATAGTCTCTGATTGAAGGAGACTGACATGCTGCAGAAACTTGCCGGAAAACTTGATGCTCCGCAGCGGCTTTGGCACCGGATATCCCTCCGCCGTATCATTGTCGGGGGGAGCCTGGGCGACAGCAGCCGCCTCCGCCGCTATCTGGCGTTTTGCCTGCTGGGGCTGGCATTGATCTGGGCCCCGGTCAACGGCTACTTGCAGACGGCTCCGCTGGTTTTCAAGTCGCATGCGTCGCTCATCCTGCCCGGGTCCGGCGCCTCGGCCTCGATGAACCTCAATGGCATCGGCCAGGCGTCCTCCTATGCCAATTCCGCTTTTGCCAGCAACTCTGTCAGCCCGACCGAAACCTATAAGCGCCTGATCGGTGCCGACCGTATCCTAGCCGCTGCGGCCGCCGCGATGGGATTGACCCGCCGGGATTTCGGCAAGCCGCGAATCCGGCTGGTGGATCAGACCAGCCTGATCCACGTCGAGATGACCGGCACCAGCGCCCACGATGCCCAGCAGCGCGGCGACGCCCTGCTGCAGGCGTTCTTCGAGGAACTGGACGCGCTGAGACAAGATGAAAAGGCCACCCGCGAGGACAGCGGCCTGGCAGCAATCGTTGACTATCAGCGGTCTGTGGCGGCCACCCGCAGGGACATCAGCCAGCTGCAAAAATCCTCTGGGCTGCTGTCAGGGGATGAATTTGATGCGATGGTCGAAGACACCCGAGAACTGGAAGGCCGGGTTGAAAGTCTGGCGGCAGTCTTGCAGGAAAAAACACAAAGTGTCGCCGCACTTGAGCAAACCTTGGGCATCCCCGCCGCCGCCGCCGCGGCAACCTTGAAGCTTTTTGCTGATGCAGATTTCTTGGCCCTGAAAGACGAAAGCGCCGTCCACGCAGCAAAACTGGCCCAAGCCCGCGCGTCTTATGGTGAAGGGCACCCCAAGGTACAAGCCGCCCGAACTGCCCAGGCTGCGGCGGACCACAGTGCAAGCCAACAGGCAGCCGCCGTAACAGGGATCCAGTTTGATGAACTGAAAAGGCTGGATTTGGCCCCGGACGGAGCGCGGGCAGAGCTGCTGGCCCAGCTTGTACGGATGGATGCGGAACGCAGAGGAACCGCCCGACAACATGAAGCTTTGACCCAGCGTCTGGTGTTCGAGCAGACCCGTCTGCGGCGGTTGTCAGCCGGCGCGGCGCGGCTAAAGGATCTGCAGCGCGATTTTTCTGTGGCCGAAGCAGTGTTTGCCTCTGCTATCGCCCGAAACCAGTCCGCGAAATCGGATGTCTACGCCTCCTACCCGCTGGTGCAAGTGCTGGAGAACCCGTCCCTTCCAGAACGCCCCTCTTCACCTGATCGGATGCTTGCCTTTGCTGCCGGGGCAGCGGCCAGCTTCATGCTGCTGGTCGCGCTGATGCTGGGCTGGATCAGGTCGGCGGTGATCGGCCGTCTTCTGGTCGCTCCCAGGGCAGAAGCATGACCTCGCAGAACCCGGTAGAGCGGATGATCTACCGCGCCATGGTCCTGACTTGGCCTTTTTACGCGGTTGGTGCGCTTTACATTGTCGGTCCTGTTCTGGCCTGGATTCTGGGTGCACTGACGGTTCTGGCGCTGTATCTGGGCCCGGCAATCCGCCCGGATCTGCGTGCAACCGGACCGGTTCCAGCGCTGATCTGGGCCTGGATCATCGGCATGGCCATCATGCTTGTTGCGCTGTGGATCGGGCATCTCGACTGGGGGCTTGGCCTCAAGAAGACAATCAAGTCGTCGATCGGCTGGGCCAAAGGCTGGGCGCTGCTGGCCCTGTTCCCGCTCATTGGTGCAGTGCTGCCAATCCGCCGCGAGATCCTGATCCGGGGGCAATGCGTGATCGGGGCCTGGACCCTGGCCGTGGCGCCGCTTTTGCTGGCTGCGCCTTACCTTGGCTTGCCCGAACGCATCTTCACTTCGCCGCTGCAGGCGGTTGGCGGGCCGGGGCCGGAGTATTTCAGCCTTTACCTGTTCACCTATGATCCGGCCAGCTGGACACCGCGCTGGCAATTCTATGCCCCCTGGTCGCCTTTCGCGGCGCTGCTGGGTGTCATCATGGTGCTGTTTGCGCTGGAAGAAAAAGACCGCACATGGATGCTGGCCGGAGTTGCCGCAGGAGTCCTGATGATTCTGGCGTCAAAGTCCCGGATGGGGCTGGTGGGGCTGGTGGCCTGTACCGTTGCACCGCGCATGATGCCCCTGATCCTGCGCAGCTGGGCCTGGCATACCGCTGCAGGGCTGACAGCCTCGTTGGCGATCACTGGCAGCACATTGGCGGGGCTGGCTGGCGATGCGGTGGCCGCATTCAAATCGGCAAGGGCTGACAGCACCCGGGTCCGAGAGACTCTGCAACGGATCGCCAGCGAGCGCTGGCAGACCGAAGCCGTCTGGTTTGGCCACGGCACAGTTCAACCCGGATCCCATGCGGTTGAATATATGCCCATCGGCAGCCATCACACCTGGTACGGGCTGCTGTTCGTCAAAGGTGCTGCCGGTTTTGCGGCACTGCTCATTCCGCTAGTCTGGCATATCGGCTTTGTCATGGCAGATGCAGCAAAACACACACGGGGCCGCCTGCCGCTGGGAATACTGATGACAATGGTGCTGCTCTCGTTCGGGGAAAACATTGAAATCGAAACTTATATGCTTTGGCCGGGCCTGATCCTCCTTGGCGTTCATCTTCGCGAAGCTGACGCGACATAGGCCAGTGGCCGTTTCGTGCAGACAGACCTTCGCTTCAGCCTTACCTGCCGGCTAGGCTGCCAGCTCTGGACGGTGTCCGCAAAGCGGCGTGGAGCGTGGGCCAACACTTGTTTCTGAATTGCCTGTATCAGTCGGCAGGTCCGGCAGCTTTTCCCGGCCCGATCTGTGCGGCTTTACAGCCGTGATCGCGCGCTTTTTCGGCGTCTCTGCCATGCAGCAATGCCTGTGCGTCCGTGCTGATAGACGGGCAGGCCCTGCCCTAAAAAGAAACCGGCCCCAAACAGGAGCCGGTTTCAAAATCGTCCAGTCCGCATATGGATCAGAGGGACATGTGGGTGCCCAGGGCTTCCATGTCGGCGAGCAGCTTGGCTGCGTCCTCGACCAACCCGTGGGGCTGGTCTTCCTCTTTTGCGGTCTTGTACATCTCGCGAGCTTCCTCGATCAGCGTGTTCATCTGATCGCGGGTCATTTCAGCCATCGGGATCGCACGTTCGGCCAGAACCGACAGGCTGTCGCCTGCGATTTCAGCAAAACCGCCGGTGACCAGATAGTCCGCGTTGCCTTCGGGGCTTTCGACCTTCAGCACGCCGGGGCGCAGGGTGGTGATGGTCGGCGCGTGCTGAGGCATCGCCGTCATGTCACCCTCGGCTCCGGGGATCTGAACCGCGCTGGCCTGCAGCGAAGCCAGGCTCCGCTCGGGGCTGACGAGGTCGAATTGCATCGTTTGTGCCATTGGGGCCTCCTTTCAGGGTTCCCCCGCACCTTGAGGCCCGGGGGAAATTCCGTTCTTAGGCGGCTTCCGCAGCCATCTTCTCGGCTTTGGCGATCACTTCGTCGATGCCGCCAACCATGTAGAAGGCGCCTTCGGGCAGGTGGTCGTATTCGCCGGCCACAACGGCCTTGAACGACGAGATGGTGTCTTCCAGGGAAACCTGGACACCGTCGGAGCCGGTGAAGACCTTCGCAACGTCAAACGGCTGGGACAGGAAACGCTGGATCTTACGCGCACGCGCAACAGTCAGCTTGTCCTCTTCCGACAGTTCGTCCATGCCGAGGATCGCGATGATGTCCTGCAGCGACTTGTAGCGCTGGAGGATCTGCTGAACGTCGGAAGCCACTGCATAGTGCTCTTCGCCAACGATCTGCGGGTCCATCAGGCGCGACGAGGAGTCCAGCGGGTCCACAGCCGGGTAGATGCCGAGTTCCGAGATCGCACGGTTAAGAACGGTGGTCGCGTCGAGGTGGGCAAAGGTGGTTGCCGGTGCCGGGTCAGTAAGGTCGTCCGCCGGAACGTAAACCGCCTGGATCGAGGTGATCGAGCCGTTCTTGGTGGAGGTGATGCGTTCCTGCATGGCGCCCATGTCGGTGGCCAGGGTCGGCTGGTAGCCCACCGCCGAAGGAATACGGCCCAAGAGAGCGGACACTTCCGAACCCGCCTGGGTAAAGCGGAAGATGTTGTCCACGAAGAACAGAACGTCGGTGCCGGACTGGTCGCGGAACTGTTCGGCCAGGGTCAGGCCGGTCAGTGCAACACGGGCACGGGCTCCCGGAGGTTCGTTCATCTGACCGTAAACCAGGGCAACCTGGGATTCTTCCAGGTTGTCGGGCTTGATCACGTTGGATTCGATCATTTCCCAGTACAGGTCATTGCCTTCACGGGTCCGTTCACCAACACCGGCAAACACGGAGTAACCCGAGTGCACTTTGGCGATGTTGTTGATCAGTTCCATGATCAGAACGGTCTTGCCCACGCCAGCGCCGCCGAACAGGCCGATTTTGCCGCCTTTGGAGTAAGGCGCCAGCAGGTCGATAACCTTGATGCCGGTCACCAGAACTTCGGATTCGGTGGACTGGTCGTTGAATTCCGGTGCGGGCTGGTGGATCGCGCGGGTCTCGGTTGCGTTCACCGGACCCTTTTCGTCCACGGGCTCACCCACGACGTTCAGGATGCGGCCCAGGGTGGCGTTGCCGACCGGGATCGAGATCGGGGCGCCGGTGTCTTCCACCGCCTGACCGCGGACCAGGCCCTCGGTCGCGTCCATCGCGATGCAGCGGACAGTGTTTTCGCCGAGGTGCTGGGACACTTCCAGAACCAGGGTCTTACCGTCGTTCTCAGTGTTCAGTGCGTTCAGAATTGCGGGCAGGTGGTCGTCAAACTGGACGTCCACAACGGCGCCGATGATCTGAGTCACCTTGCCTTTTGCATTTGCCATTTGTTGGTCTCCGGTTGTCTCTTAGAGCGCCTCAGCGCCCGAAATGATTTCAATCAGCTCATTGGTGATCACGGCCTGGCGCGAGCGGTTGAACTGGATGGTCAGCTTGTCGATCATGTCGCCCGCGTTGCGGGTCGCATTGTCCATCGCGCTCATCCGCGCACCCTGTTCGGATGCACCGTTTTCCAGCAGAGCCGAGAAGATCTGGGTCGCCACGCCGCGCGGCAGCAGATCCGCAAGGATCTGCTCTTCGCCGGGCTCGTAGTCATAGACGGCACCAGTACTTTCGCCTTCCGATGCTTCGAACGAAGCCGGAATGATCTGCTGTGCGGTTGGGATCTGGGTCACAACGTTGACGAACTCCGCGTAGAAGATCGTGGCAACGTCGAACTCACCTGCGTCGAAGCGGGTGAGGATACCCTTGGCGATGTCCTGCGCGTTGGCATAGCCCACGCGTTTGACTTCGCTCAGGTCCACATGGCCGATGAAGTCATCACCCAGGTCGCGTTTCAGGGCGTCGCGGCCCTTTTTGCCGACAGTCAGAACCTTGACTGTCTTGCCCGCGGCCTTCAGCTCTTCCGCCTTTTGGCGGGCGAGCTTGGCAATGTTCGAGTTGAAGCCGCCGCACAGGCCGCGTTCGGCGGTCATGACGACAAGCAGATGGGTCTGATCGCTGCCGGTGCCGCGAAGCAGCTTGGGCGCTGACTCGCTGCCGCCGACCGAGGCCGCCAGCCCAGCCATTACGGCATTGAACCGCTTGGCGTAGGGACGGGAGTCCTCGGCAGCTTCCTGGGCGCGGCGAAGTTTCGCCGCGGCCACCATCTGCATGGCTTTGGTGATCTTGCGGGTCGATTTGACCGACTCGATCCTGTTTTTAAGGTCCTTAAGACTCGGCATTGCCTCGTCCCCCCTTAAGCGAAGCTAGCGGCGAACTCGTCCAGCGCAGCCTTAACCTTGTCAGCCAGCTCGTCTTTCACCTTACGGTCGTTGTTGGTGATGTCAGCAAGCAGGTCGGCATGTTTGCCGCGCAGGTGGCTCAGCAGGCCGGTCTCGTAGCGGCCAACGTCCTTGACGTCGACCTTGTCGAGGTAGCCGTTGGTGCCGGCGAAGATGACGCAGACGATTTCGGCGTTGGTCAGCGGCGAGTACTGCGCCTGCTTCATCAGCTCGGTCAGACGGGCGCCACGGGCCAGCAGCTGCTGGGTGGCGGCGTCCAGGTCGGAGCCGAACTGCGCAAAGGCAGCCATTTCGCGGTACTGAGCCAGCGACAGCTTAACCGGGCCTGCCACGGAGGACATCGCCTTGGTCTGGGCCGAGGAGCCAACGCGCGAAACCGACAGACCGGTGTTCACGGCGGGGCGGATGCCCTGGTAGAACAGTTCGGTTTCCAGGAAGATCTGGCCGTCGGTGATCGAGATCACGTTGGTCGGAATAAACGCGGACACGTCGCCGCCCTGGGTTTCAATGATCGGCAGCGCGGTCAGCGAGCCGGCACCGAAGTCTTCGTTCAGCTTGGCCGAACGCTCCAGCAGGCGGGAGTGCAGGTAGAAAACGTCGCCCGGATAGGCTTCACGTCCCGGCGGACGGCGCAGCAGCAGCGACATCTGACGGTAAGCAACCGCCTGTTTGGACAGGTCATCATAGATGATCAGCGCGTGGCGGCCGTTGTCGCGGAAGAATTCCGCCATTGCGGTTGCGGCGTAAGGTGCCAGGAACTGCAGCGGTGCCGGGTCGGACGCGGTTGCGGCCACAACGATGGAGTATTCCATCGCGCCGGACTCTTCCAGCTTCTTCACCAGCTGGGCAACGGTGGAGCGTTTCTGGCCAACCGCGACGTATACGCAGTACAGCTTCTTGCTCTCGTCGTCGCCTGCGGCGTCGTTGTAGGATTTCTGGTTCAGCATCGCGTCCAGAGCAACGGCGGTTTTGCCGGTCTGACGGTCGCCGATGATCAGCTCGCGCTGGCCGCGGCCGATCGGGATCATCGCGTCAACGGACTTGAGGCCGGTTGCCATCGGCTCGTGAACCGATTTACGCGGGATGATGCCCGGTGCTTTCACGTCGGCAACGCCGCGGGTGACGTCTTCGATCGGGCCCTTCCCGTCCAGCGGGTTGCCCAGACCGTCAACAACACGGCCCAAGAGGCCGTTGCCGACAGGAACGTCCACAATCGCGTTGGTACGCTTGACGGTGTCGCCTTCTTTAATGTCGCGGTCGGAGCCGAAGATCACGATACCGACATTGTCGGCTTCGAGGTTCAGGGCCATGCCCATGATGCCGCCCGGGAATTCGACCATTTCGCCGGCCTGGACGTTGTCGAGACCGTAGACACGGGCAATACCGTCACCGACGGACAGCACGCGGCCGATTTCTGCCACTTCGGCTTCTTGACCAAAATTCTTGATCTGGTCTTTCAGGATCGCAGAAATCTCTGCTGCTTGGATACCCATTTATCCGACCTCTTTCATTGCATTCTGTAGGGAGTTGAGCTTGGAGCGGATCGAGCTGTCGATCATCTTCGAGCCCACTTTAACAACAAGACCGCCGATGATGGAGGCATCGACGGAAGCATTGATTGTAACTTTCTTGCCCACGCGCTCGGCCAGGGTCTTGGCCAGTTTTTCGCTTTGGGTCTTGGTCAGCGCCTTGGCAGAGACCACTTCGGCGGTCACTTCGCCACGGGCATCGGCCAGACGGGCGCGCAGCGCCTCGATCAGCGCGGGCACCACAAACAGGCGGCGCTTGTCGGCCATCAGAGCCAGGGTATTGCGCAGGACGGGATCCAGCCCCATCTTCTCTGCCACCGTGGTGATGGCTGCGCCCTGCTCTTCGCGCGACACGAGCGGCGAGGTGATCAGGCTGTTAAGATCGTCACTGTCAGCCAGAGCGGCTGCCAGGTCATTGATGCTGGTTTCAAGGCTGTCGAGCGCCTTGTTCTCTTCCGCGATGTCGAACACCGCCGTGGCATAGCGCGCGGCAATGCCTGCAGAAATCGAAGCTGGTTCGGACACGTCCACCCTTCCGATATGTTTTTGGCCCCGGTTGGCATACCTGGCATCAGGTGGCGTCCGGGGGTGTGAGTCAGCCCACATGGCAGCGGGGCGTTGAAATCAGCGTGGGTCTAGCAGAGCGGATGCGACCTATCAACTGTCTATAACGGTAACAAGAGAAGCCATGTTTTCAATGTTTTCAATGGCTTGATAAAAGTGCGGCCCTTTGACCACAGATGATTTTTAAAAAAGTGCGGCTGAACTGCAGGATTTGGCGATTCCGGACAGCAGCATTTGCGGCAAAAAACGTCACTTTAGGACGGAAAACCCGCCAGCCAGGCTGTTCCTGCCCATTTCGGGAATCGAAATCTTATCCCAGGAACGCAGCGTGTTTCAGGCCGGTTCCGGCATCGGGTTCGACAGCCCTTCCAGAACCCGGATGCGGCTGGGTGTCTTGGCGCGGATCATGTGGCCTTTCTGCGGGTAGGTCTGCTTGCTGACCTCCACCATGAACACGCCGCCGGCCAGCATGGCAGGCAGTTTGCGCCCCATCTTTTCAAGCATGGTGCCGGATTTCTGCCAGAACCGCTTGTGACTGGGCAGACGATAGAGCGCTGCGGTGTGCTGTTCTATGGCGAACTGATGCTCGCGCAGCTGCGCCTCCAGCTGGCCCAAAGTATAGGGGCGACCAAAGCCGAAGGGCGTGCGATCCGAACGCGCCCAGAAACCGGCCCGGTTCGGCACAATGAAAATCGCCCGACCGCCAGGCCCCAGCACCCGCCAGCATTCCTCCAGCAGCTTGGTGGGGCGCTCCGAGGTTTCCAGCCCGTGCATCACCACCAGCCGGTCGACCCTGCCAGTATCGACCGGCCAGCTGGTCTCCTCGCACAGGACAGAGACATTGGGCATTCCGGCAGGCCATTGCATCACCCCCTGCGGCCCCGGCATCAGCGCCAGCACCCGGCGCGCCTCCGGCAGATAGGGACGCATGAGCGGGGCCGCAAAGCCAAAGCCCGCCATCGTCAGCCCGGCAGCCTCCGGCCACAGCTCCAGCAGTCGACCACGGATCGAAGCCTGCGCCGCGCGCCCCAGCGTGCTGCGGTAATAGAAATTCCTGAGATCCTGAACATCAAGATGCATTGCGGGTGCCTGCTGCTTCGGCCAATCTGGGCGCAGTTTAGCAATGTAGAAGCGAATGGCCATGCCTCTTGAGATCATCACCCTGCCCTGCCTGTCAGATAACTATGCCTTTTTGATCCACAATCCGGCTTCGGGTGAAACAGCATTGGTGGATGCGCCAGAGCCCGGCGCCATCAGGGCAGCGCTGACAGAACGCGGCTGGGGGCTGGACTGGATCCTGCTGACCCACCACCACTGGGACCATATAGATGGGGTCGCGGAACTGCGCGCGGCCTATGGCGCCAAGGTTATCGGCGCTGCGGCAGATGCGCACCGGCTGCCCGAACTGGACTTGACAGTTGAAGACGGCGGCCGTTTCACCCTGCTGGGCGAAGAGGTGCAGGTGATGGATGTCTCTGGCCACACTGTGGGCCATATCGCTTTTTACATGCCCGGCGCAGCGGCGGTTTTCACCGCTGACAGCCTGATGGCGCTGGGATGCGGACGGCTGTTTGAGGGCACCCCGCAGCAGATGTGGGCCAGCCTGTCGCGTCTTGCCACGCTGCCGCCGCAAACTTTGGTTTACTCTGGCCATGAGTACACCCAAGCTAACGGTGCATTTGCTGTCACCGTGGACCCCGGCAACCCGGCGTTGCAGGCACGGGTGGCTGATATTGCGCTGGCACGCAGGAACAATGATCCGACGGTGCCGTCCTCCCTGAAGTTGGAACTTGACACCAATCCTTTCCTGCGCACCAAAGACCCTGCTGTAAGAGCCCGCCTGGGCATGCAAGATGCTGAAGATTCAGAAGTTTTTGCCGAAATCCGGCGCCGCAAAGACAATTTTTGACCAACTCAAGGGTATCAAGACGCAACAGGAAGAAAATAATTGTGACCCTAAAATGAAGAAAAGACCTTGAAGCCGGCGCTCTATCAACCAAACTCTAACCTTATAAGCACATGGTTGAACTGAGGGGTTGGTTAATACCGCCCCACCGGCCAACCCAAGATCAGAGGAGCACGCCCGTGCCTTCATTCTCGAGCACCCTGGAACAGGCCATTCACGCAGCGCTGGCGCTGGCGAATGAACGCCGTCATGAATTCGCAACCCTGGAACATCTGCTTCTGGCCCTGATCGACGAGCCCGACGCGGCCCGTGTGATGCGCGCCTGCAGTGTGGATCTGACCGAATTGCGATCCTCGTTGGTGGAGTTTGTGGATGAAGATCTTGCCAACCTTGTGACCGACATCGACGGATCGGAGGCAGTGCCGACCGCAGCCTTCCAGCGCGTCATCCAGCGCGCCGCGATCCATGTGCAAAGCTCCGGCCGCACAGAGGTAACGGGGGCGAATGTGCTGGTCGCCATCTTTGCCGAACGCGAAAGCGACGCCGCCTACTTCCTGCAGGATCAGGAGATGACCCGCTATGACGCGGTGAACTTTATCGCCCATGGTGTTGCGAAAGATCCGGCATACGGGGAATCCCGCCCGGTTTCCGGCGCAACAGAGCAGGAAGAAGACAACCTGGCAACAGCCCCCGAGAGCGAAAAGAAAGAGTCGGCCCTGGCGAAATACTGCGTCGATCTGAACGCGAAATCCCGCGATGGCGACATTGACCCGCTGATCGGCCGCGACCATGAGGTGGAGCGCTGCATTCAGGTGCTGTGCCGCCGCCGCAAGAACAACCCGCTGCTAGTGGGCGACCCGGGCGTCGGCAAAACTGCCATCGCCGAGGGCCTGGCCCGCCGCATCGTCTCTGGCGAAACGCCGGAGATCCTCTCGGAAACCACCATCTACTCGCTCGACATGGGCGCGCTGCTGGCGGGCACCCGCTATCGCGGTGACTTTGAGGAACGGCTGAAGGCAGTGGTCACCGAACTGGAAGACCATCCGGATGCAGTACTTTTCATCGACGAGATTCACACCGTAATCGGCGCCGGCGCCACTTCCGGCGGCGCAATGGACGCATCGAACCTGCTGAAACCTGCCCTGCAGGGCGGCAAGCTGCGCACCATGGGCTCTACCACCTATAAAGAGTTCCGCCAGCATTTCGAGAAGGACCGCGCGCTGTCCCGCCGGTTCCAGAAAATCGACGTGAACGAGCCCACGGTCGAAGATTCCATCGCGATCCTGAAAGGGCTGAAACCCTATTTCGAAGAACATCACGGCATCAAGTTCACCAGCGATGCGATCAAGACCGCTGTGGAACTGTCCGCACGCTATATCAACGACCGCAAACTGCCCGACAAGGCAATTGACGTGATCGATGAAGCCGGCGCAGCCCAGCATCTGGTGATCGAGAGCAAGCGCCGCAAAACCATCGGCGTCAAGGAGATCGAGGCCGTTGTGGCCAAGATCGCCCGCATCCCGCCCAAGAATGTCTCAAAAGACGATGCCGAGGTGCTGAAGGATCTGGAAAAATCGCTGAAGCGTGTGGTCTTTGGCCAGGATGATGCGATCACAGCACTGTCCAGCGCTATCAAACTGGCCCGCGCGGGCCTGCGCGAACCTGAAAAACCCATCGGCAACTACCTGTTTGCAGGCCCCACCGGCGTCGGCAAGACCGAAGTGGCCAAGCAGCTGGCGGATCAGCTGGGGGTGGAGCTGCTGCGTTTCGACATGTCCGAATACATGGAGAAACACGCGGTCTCGCGCCTGATCGGCGCCCCGCCGGGCTATGTCGGTTTTGATCAGGGCGGCCTGCTAACTGATGGCGTCGACCAGCACCCGCACTGCGTGCTGTTGCTGGACGAGATCGAAAAAGCGCATCCGGATGTCTACAACATCCTGTTGCAGGTGATGGACAACGGCCAGCTGACCGACCACAACGGCCGCACGGTGAATTTCCGCAACGTGATCCTGATCATGACCTCCAACGCCGGCGCATCGGAACAGGCAAAAGCCGCCATCGGCTTTGGCCGCGACCGCCGCGAGGGCGAGGATACCGCCGCGATTGAGCGTACCTTCACCCCGGAATTCCGCAACCGCCTGGATGCGGTGATCTCCTTTGCCCCGCTGGGCAAAGAGGTGATCCTGCAGGTGGTCGAGAAATTCGTTCTGCAGCTGGAAGCGCAGCTGATGGACCGCAATGTCTCGATCGAGCTCACGCGCAAGGCGGCCGAATGGCTGGCCGACAAGGGCTATGACGACCGCATGGGCGCGCGTCCTCTGGGCCGCGTCATCCAGGAGCACATCAAGAAGCCTTTGGCCGAGGAACTCTTGTTCGGCAAGCTCACCAAGGGCGGTGTGGTTCAGGTCGGCATCAAGGACGGAAAACTGGAACTGCGCCTGGAAGGTCCGGGAAAGCCGCGGATTTCCGGGGACAAACCGCCGCTGCTGACTGCGGAATAATGCGTGCCACTGCGCTGATTACCGCAATATCGCTCGCTGCGCCTGCCGCAGCGGGGGATATTGTTTTGCAGTTCCCGCTGGATTGCACCCTGGGCAAGAGCTGCCATATCCAGCAGTTCGTGGACCGTGACCCCGGCAAAGGCGCCACGGATTTCACTTGCGGCACGCTCAGCTATGACGGTCACAAGGGCACCGATTTCGCTCTCCCCTATCTGTCGGACATGCAGGCCGGCGTCGCTGTGCGCGCCGCGGCGGATGGCGTGGTGCGCGGCACCCGCAATTCGATGCCGGATCAATATGCTGATGGCCAGAACGAAGCCGCCATCAAAGGCAAGGAATGCGGCAACGGCGTGGTGCTGAGCCACGGCAGCGGCTGGGAAACCCAATATTGCCATATGAAGCGCGGCTCAATCCTGGTGCAAAGCGGCCAGAAGGTCAGGGCTGGCGATGTTCTGGGGGAGGTCGGCCTCTCTGGCAAAACCCAGTTCCCGCACCTGCACCTATCAGTGCGCAAGGACGGCGCGGTGGTGGACCCCTTTGCCCCGGACAGCCTGGACAGCTGCGGCGGCGCTGTGGCGCAGACGCTCTGGTCTGACCCGCCGCCCTACCAGCCAGGAGGGCTGATCGGGGCCGGAATTTCCACTGCCATTCCCGGATTTGATGAGGTCAAGGCCGGAACTGCCCGCCAGGCGTCCTTAGCTGCCGATGCAGCAGCCCTGGTTTTCTGGGCCTACGCCTATGGCAGCCAGGCAGGCGACAGCCTCGAACTGAACCTCACCGGCCCTGGCGGCACGCTAGTCTCGCACAGCGAAACGCTGGAGCGGACCCAGGCGCAGCTGTTCCGCGCAGCGGGGCGCCGCCTGCGCGGTGGGCAGTGGCCTGCGGGGCGGTACACCGGTACAGCGCGGCTGATCCGCGGCAGCACGGAAATCAGCCGCTTCACCCACAATATGGAAATCCCGCCCTCTGCAGACCCTGCGTCTCAGTAACGCGGCAGGCAGCCGCAGCGCGGCTGCACGGCCCAACGGGCGCAGCCGCCCTTACAGGGCGGATTGGCGCCCGGCGGGAGCCGCTGCTGTGACGGGCTGAGGTTGAGAACCCGGTGACGGAAGTTGAAAAAGCCCCCTTTCGCGATAGTTAATAGCAAGCCCTACTGCCCGGTGGGGCCGCAACCCGCGTGTAACTAGTCGCTTGTCTCCATTAGTGAAGCGGGTTGCACCCAAGGGCAAAGCACTGTTCCGCCCGCAGGCCTCGGCCGCGCTCGGGAAAGGCCCCTACGAGAGCGGGCAAAGGCAGCCTACTTTTCGGTAAACTTCAGTTCGATCCGTCTGTTCTGGGCGTGCGCCTCTGGCGTGTCCGCCAAATTCACAGGCTGATATTCCCCGAACCCATTGGCTGCCAGTCGGGACGGTGCCACGCCCAGCGCCTCCACCATGTAGCGCACGACGGACAGCGCCCTGCCCTGGCTGAGCTCCCAGTTGTCGGCAAATTTCGAGTGCCCGATCAGCGGTGTGCCATCGGTATGCCCGTCCACGCGGATGATCCAGTTGATTTCATCAGGGATTGCCGTCACCACCCCCTGGAGGATCGACACGACCTTGGCAATCTCCACCTGCCCTTCCGGCGACAGGGTGGCACTGCCGGGCTGAAACAGCACTTCAGATGCAAAGACAAACCGGTCGCCCTGAATGCGGACCCCTTCCTGAGTGCCCAATAGGCCGCGCAAACGGCCAAAGAATTCGGAACGGTAGCGTTCCAGATCCTGCGCTTTGCTGGCCAGGGCCTCAGCCTCCACTTCCAGGCGTTTGCGCTCCTGTTCTTCCAGAATCCGCCGCTTGCGTTCCTCCGACGCCGCACGGGCCAGTGCTGCGTTCAAGTCCTGGCCCAGGTTCTGCAACTGCACCTGCTGGGCTGCGTCCCGGGCCTGATAATCGTCCAGAATGGCCTGCAAGCCGCCAAGCTGTTCGCGCAGGGCCGCCACCTGCTGATTGAGCAGAGCAGTTTCGCGGCGGGCTTCCTCCGATACGGCCTGCTCCTGCGAGAGCGCATCCCGCGCCTGGGCCAGCAAGGCCGCGCGTTCTGCTGCCCGGTCCAGCAGCTCTGCGGCACCGGCCTCTGCTGCCTCCTGTGCGGCCACTGCAGCCAACAGCCTTTGACGCAGAACATCCAGATCCTCTGCCTTGGTTTCTGCGGCCGCCAGCGCGGCTTTGGCCTCTGCCAATTCTGCCGCCAGCCTTCCGGTCTCGGCATCTGATCCCGCACGTGCGGCCGCCAGTTCCGAAAGCTGCGCATCCAGCTGCTTCCTTGCGGCCTCTGCGGCTGCCAGCAGGGTCAGGGTATCTTCCGCCTGTTGCCGCTGTGCGTCCAGCGCCAGCGTCATCGCAGTCAGTTCCGCATCAGCCGACTGAAGCTTTTGCCGCAAAGCTTCAGCCGCTGCGGCCTCTAGCAACCGGGCAGCCGCTTCGGCATCCAATTGTTTCTGAAGACCGGCAATTTCTCCGGTCTGTTCCGCCTCCTGTGTTTCCAGACTGGCAATCAGCGCCTCCATCGCCTCACGCTCGGCTGCAGCCAGACGCGCGGCTTCAGCCTGCGCGTCAATCTCGCCACGGGCTTGGGCCAGCGCCAGATTCAAAGCCTCCTGCTCGCTGAGCAGCTTGGCACGGGCAGCTTCCAGGCTGTCACGTTCGGCGTCCAGATCCGCAACCCGCGCCTGAGCAGCATCGCGGCTGGCGATCAGCGCGGCTACCTGCGCTTCGAAACTGGTGATCCTGCCGACGGCTTCGGACAGCTCCGCCGCCTGGCGATCGCGCTGAGCAGTCAGCGAAGTGATCAGGCTACGGGCCTGAGCCAGATCGGCCTCAGCTGTGTTGAGGGTCGAGGTCAGTGCTCCCAGCCGAGCGTTCAAACGGCTGTTTGCACGTTCTTCCAACCCCAGCGCAGACGCCAGTGCTCTGACTTCGGCGGACAGCTCATCCAATTGGCTTTCCTGGCCGGTGATGGTTTCGCGCAGCACAAACTGCACCACCATGAAAATGGTCAGCACGAACATCAGAACCAGCAAAAGGCCTGTCATCGCGTCCACGAACCCGGGCCAGATAGAGGCCTGGAACCGCTGTCCTGTGCGCCGGGAAAGAGCCATCGCTTACTCCCCCGCGCCGTGGTCCGGCAGACCGCCGCGCGACAGCCCACGCGGGCGGGCAAAGGCCTTGACCATCAGGTCGATGTCCTTGCGCAGCTCAGCCAGGCTTTCCTGCCGACCTGCTGAAATTTCCTCGAGGATACGCAGCATCTGTACGTCGATTGAACGCAGTCGCATCCGGCTTTCAGCGTCGATGCCGCCCTGTTCGCCCTGAGCGCGCAGAATTTCAGTCAGCGCTTCCTGCCCCACCGCAACCCGGTCCAGCGCTGCGGTGATGGTGCCGGTCTGATCCTGACGGCGGTTCATCTCCTGAATGGTTTCCACCAGGTCCGTCAGCCGCTGGTCTACTGCCGCGCGGCCTTCGGCGGTTTCGACAAACATTTCCTGCAGCATTTCCATCTGCTCGGCCATAGTGTCGAGCACCTGGGAAACCACGCCGCTGTCGCTGGTGCCGTCTTCACCCGAGGAAAAGCTGACACGGGTGATCGAAGACAGCCATTCCTCCAGCTCACGGTAAAACCGGTTCTGGCCATGGCCCGCAAACAGCTCCAACAGGCCGACAATCAGCGATCCCGCGAGGCCCAGCAGCGAGGAGGCGAAGGCCACGCCCATCCCGCCCAGCTGCGCCTCAAGACCTGTCATCAGGCGGTTGAAGACCGACAGACCTTCTTCGCCCTCTTGCGGCGCCAGGCTGCGTATGGTGTCGACGACGGCGGGCACGGTGGTTGCCAAACCATAGAACGTGCCCAGAAGACCAAGGAAGATCAAAAGGTTGACGATGTAGCGCGTGATTTCACGGTCTTCATCAATACGGCTGGCGACGGAGTCCAGGATTGACCGCGTAGAGGCCGATCCCAGCTGCATCCGGGCGCTGCGGGACCCCAGCAGAGAGGCCAGCGGCGCCAGAATGGACGGCGTGCGGCGGTGTTCCTGAATGTCGCCACCTGCAAAGCGCTCGATCCAGCGCACAGAGCCAATAAGCTGAACAACCTGCCAGAAGCAGGCCAGCACCCCAATGACAAAAACCAGAACGATAAAACCATTGAGCCAAGGATTGGCCTGGAAAACCGGCAGCACCCGCGGCAATGCCACAAAGGCGCCGAACCCTGATAGCCCCAGCGCGATCAGCATCATGATAATCTGCCGCACCGGCTGGGAAAACTGTGGCCGGGGCTTGCGGTCTGGCTGCGCCATATGCTCTGGCTCCTGACACTTTTGACTGCTCGTATTGCGTTCGCAGCCTATAAGCAAAGTGTCAAAAGCGCCAAGGCTTTATGCGATGATTTCCCGCACCCGGCCGGCCAACCAGTCCAGTTCGCTGTCATGCAGGCCGATCTCGGCCAGATGCTCAGCCGTGTTGTACAGATATTCTGTGTTGGGTCCCCGCCCGCCCACTGCATGGGCGATGATCTGGGCCTGCTCCTCCAGGCTTAATCCACCGCAATATTGATCATGGTGCGGGTCGATCACATAGGTGACGGCAGTGACAAGGGAGCCATCTTTCAATTCCACAGCCAGATCACGCTCCAGATAGGCCGAAGAGATCAATTCACGCTCGCGCAGCTCTGCCAGGGTGCGCTCCTCATGGCCAGCTTCAACCGCCAGCGCAATGCCCTTGCAATGGGCGCCTTCGACGGCATCCAGCGCCAGAACCAGGCCGGGTTTTTCCTCGCTGCCGCGGTGATGGATCGAGGACATGCAGAAAGACCGCGCGTAGCCGTGTAGCACCGCAATTTCACGCTGTGCCACCGGAAACCCCGGGTTCCAAAGAAGTGATCCGTATCCGAATACCCACATCGTCATGTCGTCTGGCCCTTTTTGTGCCCTCCCTATAAACAGCAATCCTGATCCGGACAAAAGAGGCTATCCGATGCGCCTGGCAAAACTGCTGATTGCCGCCTTTCTGCTGTGGAGCCTGTATTGGGCGGCCGCGGCCTGGGGGCTGAAGAACGGTATCGCCGCCTGGTTCGACACTCAAGCGAACCGGGGCTGGCAGGCTGAATACGCTGATTTGGCGACGCAAGGATACCCGTTCCGGCATCAGACCCGGGTCAACCATCCTGCTCTGGCAGATCCGCGCACCGGCACTGCTTGGCGGGCGGATTGGCTGAAATTGGACAGCCCCGCCGCCTGGCCCGGGCAATTGGAATTGCAATTCCCGGCAACCCCGCAGCGGCTCTCCTATTTCGATCAGACAGCCGTCATCACCGCGGCTGGCCTTCAGGCCAGCCTGCATCTTGCGCCCGGCGTGGCGCTGGAGCTGGAGGAAATGGCACTGGTCTCCGGCGGCTGGCAGATTTCCCGCAGCGGCAGTACCGTCCTGAGCGGTGAAGCGCTGGATTTGCGCATGGTGCAGCAAGAGCGCCCCGAAGCCTACCGAGTTTCAGGAGATGCCAAGGCGTTTGCCCCGCGCGCGGCCTGGCGCCGGCTGCTGGCGGCCAGCGCCCCGCTGCCGGAGCAGTTCGACACACTCACTCTGGATTTGACCATTGCCTTTGACACGCCGTGGGACCGCACTGCGCTGGAACAGCGGCGGCCGCAGCCGCGCAGTATTGACCTGAAGCTGGCCGAGGCTCGATGGGGCGAACTGCGCCTCAAAGCCACCGGTGCACTGGCAGTTGATGAGAACGGGCTGCCGGAAGGTGAGATTTCGCTGCAGGCGGAGAATTGGCGCGGGCTGGTACTGATGGCAGAGCGCAGCGGCGCGCTTGCTCCGGGACTGCGTGGAATGGTCGAGCGGGTGCTGGGCCTTCTGGCGCAAGCCAGCGGCAACCCGCGCAATCTGGATATCACGCTGGGGTTTGCGGCCGGCTATGTCACCCTTGGCCCTCTGCCCCTTGGCCATGCGCCGCGGCTGATTATCCGCTGAATGTACCGCGTCCTGCCATTTGCCGCTCGGAGGGGTGCGCGGCTGCCCCTTCTTTCAGGACAGGCCAGACAAACTTGTCCGGGCGCCTGTTCAGCAGCCGAAGATTGCGCGCGCAGCGCGCCCGGCCCAAGGCTGTAATGTGCCCTTTGGGGCACCTTCAGGCGCGGGAGCCCTTCCCTTTTCACCAGCCTGCATCCGGCCGATGCGATGATGCGAGGCTCCGCCTCGCGATCAGGAATATTTTCAGCCAGGTGAACAAGCGGGCCCAGACTGCCGCCACTGTTTTCAGCGGCAATAAGAACCGCCGCGGTGGCGGGCCACGTCCAGGTGGAAATGGTCTTTGTGATAGCGGTCCGCCTCAGGTCCCAGCACTGTGCCAAAGGGGCCGCAGGCCGCGCGCCAGATCTTCTTCAGCTTCTTGCGGGTTTTGCGATTTTGCCAGCCGCGCAGCACCGTGACCGTTTCACCGTTGGCCAGCGTAAAGCCTGAGATGTCAATCGCCCGCCCTTTGCCATGTTCGGAAATCTTGGCGCCCTTGCGATTGTTGCGGGTGCGGCAGGCGTAATGGGCCGCTACCCGCAATGACACCACCTTGTTGCGACGACCAAAGGCAGTTTCAACCTCGCGGCTGATCCAGGTCTTCAGCGCACGGGCTGTGTTGCAGGTCATCAGCGAGGCCTGGCTGAGCCGAACCCCGGCAATCTCGCGCACCCGCACCGCGTCCTTGGCGCCACAGCCGGGCAGCTTTCCCGGGATATCTCCTGCCTGATCCCCCTGAATGTCGAGATCGCCACAAACCGAGCCCTTGCGGCGTTGGCGGCGCTTGAAAAGCACCTGTTCGGCCAGGCTGTCCGGACGCGCAAATGGCAGCAAAGACGCGCCGGGCGCCAGCAGCGGCAGATCCGCAGGCCGAGCTGATGCAGCCAGCCGCTGTTCCGATTGCGGGCGGGATACAGGGCGCATCCCGGGGATTGCCGCAGCCTCAAGGCCTGCCGCTGCCGCCGTGTTGGCGGGCGGCTCCAGTGAGGCATCCGGTGTTGAAGCCGTTGTTGAAGCCGGCGCCGCTCCGCCAACCAGGACCGTCAGGATCAGCACAGCCGCACGGATCATTTCTTCTGCCCCCGCCCAAAGTCCGGCGCATCGGTGTCCTGGCCGGCCTCAATAATACCGCGGCGAATGGCCCGGGTACGGGTGAAGTAATCGTGCAGGTGCTCTCCGTCACCGGTGCGGATGGCGCGCTGGAGGGCAAAGAGCTCCTCGGTGAAGCGGCCCAGGATTTCCAGCGTTGCATCCTTGTTGGTCAGGAACACATCGCGCCACATAGTCGGATCAGAGGCCGCAATGCGGGTGAAGTCGCGGAAACCGGCTGCGGAATATTTGATCACCTCGCTGTCGGTCACCCGGCGCAGGTCATCAGCGACGCCGACCATCGTGTAGGCAATCAAATGCGGCGTATGCGATGTGACCGCCAGCACCAGATCATGGTGATCGGCGTCCATCTCATCGACATTTGCCCCCATGCCTTCCCAAAGCGCGCGCAAGCGGGCGGTGGCCTCCGGGTTGGTTCCTTCAACCGGCACCAGCAGCGACCAGCGGTTATCGAAAAGCTCGGCAAAACCGGATTCGGGGCCGGAATGCTCGGTGCCTGCCAGCGGGTGGGCCGGTACAAAATGCACACCTTCCGGGATATGCGGCTGCACAGCTTCGATCACATGACGTTTGACCGACCCCACATCCGACACGGTCGCCCCGGGTTTCAGAACCGGCGCGATGTCTTCCATCACCGGTCCCATGGCGCCGACGGGCACACAAAGCACCACAAGATCAGCGTCCTGCACCGCTTCGCGCGCGCTGTCGCAGATCCGGTCGCAAAGACCGATACGGCGCGCAGTTTCGCGGGTTTCCGCGCTGCGGGCATAGCCGATAACCTCGCCTGCAAGCCCTGCGCGTTTGATCGCCCAGAACATCGACGAGGCGATCAGGCCGAGACCGATCAGCGCGACGCGGCCGTAAACTTGCCCGGTGTCCTGAGTGTTCATGCCCGGCCCTCTTTGAATTCCTTCACGGCTGCCGCAACACGGCGGCAGGACTCTTCGTCGCCGATGGTGATGCGCAGGGCCTCTGGGAGGCCATACCCTGCCACTTTGCGAACGATCAGCCCCTGGGACTGCAGATAGGTATCACAGGCTTCTGCTGCAGCTTTGCTGCCGAAGCGGGCCAGGAGAAAATTGGTGCTGGAGGGATCAGACGGCACGCCTGCTTCTGCGAGCTCCTCCGCAAGCCAACGGCCCCATTTGGCATTCTCCTGCCGGCAATGGAGGACATAGTCCTGATCGCGTACTGCGGCCTCGGCGGCAGCAAGTGCGGGCACCGAAAGGTTAAAGGGCTGTCTTACCCTGTTCAGCACGTCGATCATAGCCTGCGGCCCGTATCCCCAGCCGACCCGCAGGCCGCCGAGCCCGTAAATCTTGGAGAAGGTGCGCGTCATGATCACGTTTTCCCGCCCTTCGACATGGCAGGCCCCACCATCAAAGCCCTCGGTGAACTCCGCATAGGCCGCATCCAGCACAAGGATCACGTTCCCCGGCAAGGCAGCCGCCAAGCGTTCGACCTCTGCTTCAGGCAGCATCGTGGATGTGGGGTTGCCCGGATTGGTCAGAAACACCACCCGGGTCTTCTCAGTAAAGGCCGCCAGAATTGCATCCACATCAACACAACGGTTCTTTTCCGGCACACTGACCGGCACCGCCCCGGCCATCCGCGCCAGGATCGGGTACATGGAAAAACCGTGTTCCGTATGAATCACTTCATCGCCCGGGCCGGCATAGGCCTGAACGACAAACTGCAAAACTTCATCGCTGCCAACGCCGCAGATGATCCGGGCCGGGTCGAGACCGTGAACATCGCCAATCGCTGCACGCAATTCGGCATGGTCCGTTGACGGGTAACGATGCATTTCAGGAGCCGCAGTCGCCAGCGCATCAATTGCGCGCGGACTTGGGCCAAAGGGGTTCTCGTTCGAGGAGAGCTTCACAACATTGCTCACCCCTTTCACATGGGCAGCCCCGCCCTGGTACAGAGCGATGTCCATGATACCGGGCTGCGGTGTGAGTTGGGTCATAATTCGGGCTCCTTCGTTCCAGCCCGTTCTAGCGGCCCGAAGGCTGGTGGGGAAGCACCAAGATGACGCCCCCCTTACTGCCGCCCCCTGCGGCAGCTGCCCCGGTCACGCGTGCGTCAATGCGCAGGTGCAGTCTTGGGCATTTTGGGTTTGGCCTCGACCATGATGATATTTTGGATCTGCTTTCGCAGCTCCATATCCTTGCGCATTGCCTCGTTCGCCTGCTTCTGCATCGTCGAGGCGGATTGCGAGCCATCAGCACCGTTCAGCACCTAACCTGCGTATTTGCTCAACGATTTGCCGGAGACCTGCTTGGCAATTTCACCATATATGGCATCACCGTGCAGCTTGATGACATCCTCAGTTGCCTTGGTGCCATATTTGGCAATCTGATCCTTCTTGGCGGCGCCATTCCATGTGGCCTTGTTTCCCGCCAGATGTTCACCCAGTTGGCCTGCACTGGATTTCAGCACCTCAGTGCTGGCGGCAGCAATGGCATGGGCCTTGGCGGGTGACATGCCCTTGGTCGCAACCAGCCGTGCGGTCATGTAGGTTTCGATCACCGCAAAGGAAACTTCACGCATCACTTCCAGCTTCCAGACGATGCCGCCGGCCGTTGCGATCTGCTGGTCGATGAATTTCTTGAACGCCTTGCCGCCAGTGTTATTGGCCCTGGAGGCTTTGACATCCTGCTTGCAGACCTTTTTCCAGTCCGGTTTCTTCTTGCTGGTCAGTGTCCTGAGAAAGCTTGCCTCAGACCGTGCATTCAAGATCGGAGTCCAGGGCGGGTCTGTCTTGTCATTGACCATACTGACGGCAAA
Organism: Leisingera sp. S232; assembly: GCF_049800895.1. Classification (NCBI taxonomy): domain Bacteria; kingdom Pseudomonadati; phylum Pseudomonadota; class Alphaproteobacteria; order Rhodobacterales; family Roseobacteraceae; genus Leisingera; species Leisingera sp. S232. The sequence continues at coordinate 70,473 of NZ_JBNAFX010000011.1, forward strand.
TTCGGTCAGTGCATTCAGAAACGTGTCGTTGCCCTTGCGGGTGCTCTCCACCTCATTGCAGAAATCCACCCAGAATTCCGCCAGACCCTGCATCAAGTTGGCTTTGGCCAAAACCTTGCGGCGCAGTTCCTCCTGCCTGGCGTCGCATTTAGTGCTGATCTCAACCGAGCAACCGTTGCCTTGAGCATAAGGCGGACGAGTTCAACATCCGCCGGGGCAGTCTTGACCGGTTTAAATTTGCATTCGCCGGTTTTCGGGTCCAGCTTGGTAATCCGGTTCCTTTCGCCAACGGGGGCAGAAAGCTTGAGAGCCATGACAATGCTCCTACAAGTAATCTACTGGATAAAACCTGCCAAGGGGCTGTCCGCCCGTCGCGGGGGATATGAAATGGACTTTCGCCCTTTTAGCTCCCGGGTTCGCCCCCACATTTCATGAGTATGTGAAGGGTTTTCCATTCGCAGAGTGACCCCGGCGTCTTATGCAATGCAATTCGCGCTGCGGCGGCCTCCAGCGTGTTTTCAACTGGAAAGAGGCCGAAGCCGTCAATGCCCGAAGGCGCTGTCCTTCATCCATTTCGGGCGCTTGCCATCCGGTCCCATCCGCATGTGAAGACAGGCCGTTCCGAGACGCTGGAAATACAGGATATCCACGGGGTACCAGCCTGCGGAAGGAACTTCGACCTGTGTCATAATAGTGCTGTCACAGGACTGACGCCCGTCAAATTCCCCAACAACCTGACCACCGATATTGGCCAGCAGGCCATCGTTGGTCAGAAAATCAATGTTATGAATCCCCGGCGTGTCCAGCTTGACATATCCGGTGATCCGGGCAGCGACATGCATTGGCCGCTTGGCAGTCAGGGTGTTCTGACCTTCTTCGGTGTCGCGGTTGTCCAGCCCGGCGATGGGACGGCCAGGCTCGCTGCTGATCTTCAAAGCGGATGACGCTTCGGCCAGGGTCTTCACATCCTGCGGATAGGCATAGACTACCGCAAGGCCCGGTTTGATGCCTGCGGGTTGTGGACTTGCAGGAGCGAGCTTCAGAGGTGCAGCACTTGCCGAAGCCGCCAGAACCGAAAATGCTGCCGCTGCTGCTGCTTTCGTCAAGATCTTCATTGGTCACTCCCTGTCGTTTTGGAGCAGGATAGACCCAATAGCCTTGCTGAACCACAGCTTTTGGCGGCGGCTGTCTCAGCCGCCCTTTTGCGCAAGCATCGCAAAGAAAAAGGGCTGCCCCGCAGGACAGCCCTTTCGCCAGATACCCGAAGGCAGCAGGCTTAGTTCTTGGCGTAGAATTCCACGACCAGGTTCGGTTCCATCATCACCGGGTACGGCACGTCGCCCAGAGCGGGGGTGCGTACGAAGGTTGCGGTCATCTTGGAGTGGTCGGCTTCGATGTAATCCGGCACATCGCGCTCAGCCAGCTGAGTGGCTTCCAGAACGGCAACCATCTGCTTGGATTTGTCGCGAACCTCGATCACGTCGCCTTCTTTGACGCGGTAGGAGGGGATGTTCACGCGCTTGCCGTTCACGGTCACGTGGCCGTGGTTCACGAACTGGCGTGCGGCGAAGACGGTTGCCACGAATTTCGCGCGGTAAACAACGGCGTCCAGGCGGCGCTCGAGCAGGCCGATCAGGTTTTCACCGGTGTCGCCGTTCACACGAACAGCTTCGCCATAGATGCGGCGGAATTGCTTTTCGGTCAGGTCGCCGTAGTAGCCCTTGAGCTTCTGCTTGGCGCGCAGCTGGATGCCGAAATCGGACAGTTTGCCCTTGCGGCGCTGACCGTGCTGGCCCGGGCCATAGTCGCGGCGATTGACCGGGGACTTCGGGCGGCCCCAGATATTTTCGCCCATGCGGCGGTCGATTTTGTACTTGGCAGTCGTGCGTTTGGTCACGGCTGATCTCCTTCGTTTATGGTTTCGAAGGGCGTTGTCCTCTTGAGGTCTCCCCCATGACAGGCAATCCCTTGCGGGAGCCACCAACACCAATGAAGCCGCGCTTATATAGGGGGATGGGACAGAGTCAACACGCCGATTGCGTATTTCCCTGCAAATCCGGCAACCTGCGCCGGTTCAGGGCAACGAAGCCTTCTCCGGCCTGCAGGATAACGCCCTCAGGCCGCGTGACGCCCCAAAATCACGGCTTCTGTTGCGCTCAGATTGCGGCGGGCGTGGGCACCATAAGCCAGCGGGTTGCTTTCCAGTTCCGGATGAAGACGAAACAGCCGTGCCCGGTCAGGCGCGCTCAGTGCGGTGAGAGACGTGTTGGACGGGTGGAAGCTTTCTGTTTCCACCCCGTTGGCCCAAAGCACTTGATGGCTGGCCAGCATCAGATGGAAATATGTGACTTCGCGCACGGAAGTGTCCGTCTGGATGGTGGACCCATTGACCAGATCACTGGCCGCAACCAGCACCTCAGAGGTGTTGAACAGTGCGCGCACATGACTGCCGCGCAGAAGCATCCGGTGATCAGGTGACACCAGCAGTTCCTGTTCCGGCCTGTCGATACCCAAAGCACCCGCACAAATGCGGATCGGGCGCAGTCGAGGCATCACGAACAGCCGTGCGCCGCTGACCCGACGCGAACCGATCCACAGGATTTCCTGGGCGCCATTGTCGCGGGTTTGAACTTTTTCGCCCTCGCGCAGCTGTTCGACCCGCTTGGGACCGCCAGGCGTGGCGATCATGGTTCCCGGTGTGAAGCAGATCACGCCGCTCTCTCCCTGGGGCATGTCCGGGCGGAAGGTGCCGAGCGAATGCTGCACCACCCAAAGATCTGCGCCCCGCGGCGGCAGTTCATCCACAAACATCAGCAAAGGCCGCTGACCCGGCCCGACCTCAATCAACGTGGCAGTGTAAGCATGTACCCCGTTGGTCACGACAAAGGCGCGGTCCACCAGCGGCTCATCCACCTCGACCGCATCCACATCAATTCGGTTCTGCACCGCAGCACCGATCAGTCGGCGCACCGATTGAGCGGCTCTGCGCCGCAATTCTGCCTCGCCGTTTGCCCTATCCAGCCGCAACACTCCGGTCGGCCCGTCCACCCGCACGGCATCGCCGAGCCAGGACCAAGCCGCCCCCACCTCCAGAGCGTCCACCGGTGCGGCCGGAAGGCCGTCGATCTCGGTTTGCGACCAGGAAATTACAAACGTGCCACGAAAGCCCGCTTTCATCTGCCTGTATGCCTGCTTCGATTTATCTTTTATTAACGAAACATTAACAAACTGCCGCTGATTTGGAAACAGTCCTGCCGTAAAACTTCCGGAAACGTGCTCAAAGCGCATCAATCGGTGTCGCCGCGGGCAAGGCATAGGCCAGCTGTTCATTGCTCCACTGCAGAAATGAAAAAGCCCTGAAAGTACCGCGTGTTAGCCCATGGGCACATAGCTGGAACGCAGAGTATCCGCCGCCTGTCGGACCACGTCCGCCACCTGCATGAGTTGCCGCGCCAGCGGATTGCTGCGCCGCCAGATCATGCCAATAGTGCGCGAGGGCTGCGGATCGCGGAACCGGGCCACCGATACCACCGCGGACCGGGTTTCGACCGGCACCGCCATTTCGGGAATCAGCGTGACACCAATGCCTGCGCCCACCATCTGCACCAGGGTCGACAAAGAGCTGCCATCCAGCAGCTCTCGCGGGGCGGCTGATTGCATATTGCAGAACGACAGCGCCTGGTCCCGGAAGCAATGCCCCTCCTCCAGCAGCAGCAGGCGCATTTCCCGCAAACCTTCCGGGCCGGGTACCGGCGTGCCCGCATCCTCGCCCGGGCGCACCAAAACAAAATCCTCGGTGAACAGGGCAACTTCCTCAAAGGATGGCTCGGAAACCGGCAGCGCCACGATGGCCGTGTCCAGCCGCCCCTCCCCCAGCTCCTGCAGCAGTTTGGGGGTCACGGTTTCACGCACGCGGATGTCGGCTTCTGGATACTGCCGGGTGAGTGTCCCAACAATGGAGGGCAGCAGGTAAGGTGCAATGGTGGGTATCACCCCGATGCGCAAGCGTCCGGCCAGCCCGTCGCGCGACGCCCGCGCCAACTCGCCAAGCTCATCCACTGAGCGCAGAATCCCGCGCACTCGCTGTGCCAGATCTTCGCCAAAACTGGTCAGCCGCACCTGCCGCGCGCCGCGCTCCACCAGTTGCACTCCCAGCACCTCTTCCAATTCCTTGATCTGTACCGACAAAGCAGGCTGGGAAACAGCGCAGGCATCTGCGGCACGGCCGAAATGCCGGTGCAGGGCCAGCGATTCAAAATAGCGCATTTGGCGAAGGGTGATATTAACCATAACTTTTGATTATCACACCCATGAAAAAATGCAACTTATCCCAATGAAATTTCCCTGCTAGCCTCCTCGGCAGGAAGACAGGGAATCCCGGCATTCACAGCCTCGGCCGCGCTTGTTTCAAGGCGGCTTTCAGGCCGTTGTTTTGACGGACAAGAGTTTCGGAGCGCTTCCGCAATGCAGCAATAAAGAATTTGAAGCCACGATCGGAGAACGTAATGGATGGAAACACCCCCGCAGGAAAATGCCCGGTGATGCACGGCGCCGCGCTGAACACTGACAGCGGCGGCACATCGAACCAGGATTGGTGGCCAAATCAGCTTAACCTGAAGATCCTGCATCAGAACTCAGCCAAATCGAACCCGATGGGTGCTGATTTCAACTATGCGGAAGAGTTCAAGAAGCTTGATCTGAAGGCGCTGAAGGAAGACCTGACTGCGCTGATGACTGACAGTCAGGACTGGTGGCCGGCGGATTACGGCCATTATGGCGGGCTGTTTATCCGTATGGCCTGGCACAGTGCCGGCACCTACCGTACCGCAGATGGTCGCGGCGGCGGCGGCACTGGGCAGCAGCGCTTTTCGCCGCTGAATTCCTGGCCGGATAACGGCAACCTCGACAAGGCACGCCGTCTGCTGTGGCCGATCAAGCAGAAATACGGCAACCAGATTTCCTGGGCTGACCTGATGATTCTCGCTGGCAATGTCGCCATCGAATCCATGGGTGGGCCAACCTTTGGCTTTGGCGGCGGGCGCGCGGACGTCTGGGAGCCAGAGGAAGACGTCTATTGGGGCTCTGAAACCGAATGGCTGGCCACCAGCGATCAGGCCAACAGCCGCTATTCGGGCGACCGCGAGCTGGCAAGCCCCTTGGCGGCCGTGCAGATGGGTCTCATTTACGTGAACCCGCAAGGCCCGGACGGCAACCCCGATATTCTCGCTTCTGGCCTTGATGTGCGCGACACCTTCGGGCGCATGGGCATGAACGACGAAGAGACCGTGGCGCTGGTCGCAGGCGGCCACACCTTCGGCAAGGGCCATGGTGCCGGCCCTGAAAGCGATGTGGGCGCAGAACCCGAAGGCGCAGAAATGGAGCAGATGGGTTTCGGCTGGGCCAACGCCTATGGCAGCGGCAAGGGCGACGATACCACCACCTCGGGCTTTGAAGGCGCCTGGACTGCAGACCCGGTCAATTGGGACAACGGGTATTTCGACCTGCTGTTCGGCTACGAATGGGAACAGGCCACCACCGGCACTGGCGCTATTGTCTGGCACCCGGTCGACGTGAAGGAAGAGGACATGGCCCCCAAGGCACATGATCCTTCGGTCAAGGTGACAACCATGATGACCACTGCCGACATGTCGATGCGTTTTGATCCGATCTACGGGCCAATCTCCAAACGGTTCCACGAAAACCCAGAGCAGTTCGCCGACGCATTTGCCCGCGCTTGGTTCAAGCTGACACACCGCGATATGGGTCCGGTTACCCGCTACCTTGGCGATGAAGTGCCAAGCGAAGAGCTGATCTGGCAGGATCCGGTTCCAGCGGTGGATCACGCGCTGGTGGATGCAGCTGACGTGGCGGATCTGAAGGCCAAGGTTCTGGCTTCGGGCCTGTCAGTTTCCGAACTGGTCTCCACAGCCTGGGCGTCCGCCTCGACCTACCGCGGCTCGGACCACCGGGGCGGCGCCAATGGCGGCCGTATCCGCCTCGCTCCGCAAAAGGACTGGGACGTCAACCAGCCAGAGCAGCTGGCCCGCGTTCTGGGCGTTCTGGAAGGCATCCAAGGCGCGTTCAATAGCGCGGCTGCCGATGGCAAGAAAATCTCGATGGCCGACCTGATTGTGCTGGCCGGCTCTGCCGGGGTCGAAGCGGCAGCCAAGGCAGGCGGCCATGAGGTTGAGGTTCCCTTCACCCCGGGCCGGACGGATGCCAGCCAAGAGCAGACCGATGTCGAAGGCTTTGCCGTGCTGGAGCCGGAGGCCGACGGTTTCCGCAACTACCAGAAGGCCGCCTATAACGTTCCGGCAGAAAAGATGCTGGTCGACCGGGCGCAATTGCTGACCCTGGGCGCGCCAGAGATGACCGCGCTGGTCGGCGGCCTGCGGGTTCTGGGCGCCAACCACGGCGGTTTGACCCATGGTGTGTTCACCGGGCGGGTCGGCACGCTGAGCACCGACTTCTTCGCGGCCATTGTCGATATGGGCGTGGAGTGGAAGCCGGCAGGTGACGGCACAACATATGAGGGCCGCGACCGGGCCAGCGGTGAAGTGAAGTGGACAGGCACCCGTGCAGACCTGGTGTTCGGCTCCAATTCGCAGCTGCGGGCACTGGCAGAAGTCTATGCACAGGCCGATGGCAGCAAAGCCTTTGTCCGCGACTTCGTGTCAGCCTGGACCAAGGTAATGAATGCCGACCGGTTTGACCTGGCTGGCTGAAACGCCCCCATCCAAGAGAGAGAAGCGCCCCGGTTTTCCGGGGCGCTTTCTTTTTGACCAGCCCGGTTTGATACCAGCCAATTTTGCGACCAGTTCAGTCTATCACCGAACCAGTCATGGCAGCAGGTTCAAAGCGGGTCGGTTATGCCGCTCCTGCGGCTTTGCCTCTTGCAGTCAACAAAAAAGCCGGGGGGATGTCTCCCCCCGGCGTCTCTGTCCCTTGCGGGGCAGTTCTTTGTGGCCGGGCAATGTAGCTGCATTGCCCGGCTGTCTTTTTCTTATTCAGCCGGAGCTGCGGCCTTCTCACGCTGACCATCGCGGAACAGCGCCTTGGCCAGAGAGATGCACATCAGCCCCATGACCACGGTGAAAGGCAGTGCGCCGATGATCATCGCGCTCTTCAGCGCTTCCATCGGGTCGGCCCCGCCATTCTGCTTGCCTGCGAACAGCAGAGTGCCGATGACGGCGGTCAGGATCAGACCCCAAACGATCTTGTGCTTGTTGCCGATGTTCTGGTCGCCGCCGGACATGATGGTGTTCATCACCAGGATGCCGGAGTCTGCCGAAGTGACCAGGAAGGTCATGATCAGCACGACGCACATGATGGTGATGCCGGACAGCAGGCCACCGTCGATCATATGGCTCAGGGTCACGAACAGCTTGGCAGTGTTCGATGCGCCGATGATCGCGCCATCGGCGCCGCCGGTCAGTTCCAGATCAATGGCAGTGCCGCCCAGAATTGCCATCCAGGCAAAGCAGACCAGCGCCGGTGCGATCACACAACCGAGGATGAACTCACGCACCGAACGGCCGCGGGAAATGCGCGCCAGGAACAGACCCACGAAGGGCGAGAAAGCAATCCACCAAGCCCAGTAGAAAGTGGTCCAGCCTGCCTGCCAGCCGAACTGACGCTGTGCTTCACCTGCTGCATAGGTTGCCGCCAGCACGTCGTCGGACAATGCTGCAGCTTCGCCTTCCAGACCGGATTTGAAGCCGTCGAAGGATCCCCAGGCATTGGTTGCTCCGCCACGCAGCGCGTCGGCATAAGGCGCAGCCTCAGCCGGCAGTGCCGCTGCGAAATCACCCGCGGATTGCGGGCCATAGGCACCAAAGCTCAGCGATGTGAAGTGCAGGATGTAGTCCACGAAAGCCGAAGCATAGGTGGTCATGGCGAACATGAAGGAGCCAAAGACCACGAAGGTCAGCAGCAGGACCAGAGACAGGACCAGGTTCAGGTTCGACAGATACTTCACGCCACGGCCAACGCCGGACACAGCCGAGATCATCGACAGCCCCATGATGGCGAACAGGCCGGCCAGCAGGCCAACTGTGCCCGGAGCAGGCGCGTCGCCGCTCATGTCCATCATCCATTCCATGCCGGTGACAGCATAAACGCCATCCACGAACTGGGACACGCCAAAGCCGATGGTCACGGAAACACCCAGAATGGTTGCGACAACGCCCAGCACGTCAACGACATGGCCGGCAAAGCCGTTCATCAGCTTGCCGAACAGCGGCGTCAGCGCGGTACGGATGGTCAGAGGCATGTCACGGGTATAGGCGTAGTAAGCCAGCGACAGGCCGGTCACCACATAGATAGCCCAGGCGTGGAAGCCATAGTGCAGGAAAGTGTAACGGAAGCCCGACTGCACGGCTTCTTCCGTGTTGCCGACAACTTCCTGTGCCAGGATCACAGGGTTGGAACCCCACAGGCCCAGCGGCTCGGCGGTTGCGAAAACCATCAGGCCGACACCCAGGCCGGCGCCGAACATCATCGAGAACCAGGAAAAGTCCGAGAACTCCTTGTCTTGGCCCGGTCCCCCCATAATCCGCTTACCGGTTTGCGGCAATGCGGCGACCACAAACAGGAAAAAGGCGAAGAAACCGACGATGACGATGTAGAAGGCGTTGAAATCCTCAAGGATACGCCAGTTGAGGCTGCCCAGCACGCCCGTAGCGTTTGCCGGCCAAACCAGTGCCCAGAGTACCAGCGCGACCATAATCCCCTTGCTGAGCAAGGCGATCTCGATGCTGTGCCCCTTATAGAAGCCATCATCGGAGGTCTTGATCTCCAGATCCGTAAAAGGTTGCTTTAGTGACATGCGTTTCCTCCCGTTTCGCACGTGCCGCACCGGGGTGCGGATGGTCCGGCGGCTCAAACAACCGCCGGTATTTGGCGTCAGCCCAGCAGGGCTTCGATCCTGGCCAGTGTTGCGGTACTGACCGCGACGCCGTCTTTGCGAGCCTGTAAGCGCTTGGCCCGCCGCCCGTCTCCGGGCAGATGTGCGCCGGCTTGCCCGCGCACCGCTTCCACGATCCCGGCCATTCCGGCACCAAAAGCGTCATTTGCCGTCGCAGCCGGGTCGATTACGATAAACATTTGGCCGGTTTTCGGCGGTCCACCCGCAGTGCCCGAGAAGGGCGAAGCGTTGATGCCAAGCGTCGCGCCGGTCAGCGCAGCGGCCATAATCTCAGTCAGAAGCGCAACGCCGACCCCTTTGTAGCCGCCCGAGGGCGCCATAGACCCCTTGAGACCCGCATTTGGGTCGGTGGTCGGGTTGCCGTCAGCATCCAGCGCCCAGCCCAGCGGGATATCTTTGCCCTCGCGGGCGTGCTTCATCACCTCGCTCTTGGCGATGGTGCTGGCGCTCTGGTCGATCAGCAGCTCCGGCTCGCCGTCCGCGCCCGGCACCGCAATTGAGAACGGGTTGGTGCCAACAACCGGCTTTTTACCGCCCGAAGGGGCAATAGATGCCGGCGCATTGGTGAAACCAAGTCCCACCAGCCCGGCGCGGGCCAGACGGGCAGTGTGGTAACCCAGCACGCCGCAGTTATAGCTGTTGCGGATGGCCAGAACCGCAACACCTTGTTCGCGCGCAGCTTCGGTTACAGCGTCAAAGCCCAGGTCGATGGCGGAATGAGCAAATCCGGTGGCCGCATCCACGGCGACAACGCCGGGACGCGGACGGGTCAGAACCGGAGCCGCCTGCCCGTCTACCTTGCCGCATTGCACGTGTTCGGCATAGATCGGGATGTAAGCCAGGCCGTGGCTGGCCACACCGTCCGCCTCGGTTGCCGCGGTGGCAACCGCCAGCGGGCGGGCATTGGCCTCGGATGTGCCGGCCGCAACCAGGGCGCGGAAAGAAAGATCCTCGATTTCGGCAAGGGTCATTGTTTTGGTTTCGGTCATAGCGAAGCCTCTTCAGTCATTGTCAGACAGCCCGGCCCCGGCGCCGCGCAATCGCGAAGCTTCGGTGGCGGGCGCATAGGTACGGTGAGCCAGAACGCCAAGGCGGTCCCATTCTTCCGCCGGGGCGCTGCCGCGCAGCACCGGCTCGCGGCGTTCGGTCATTTCGGCGGGGGTGGAAAAAGTGACCTTGTCCGCCAGCCGTGCCGTATAGGCATCCGGAGCGCCCTGGGCGCAGAGCTGACGGCCATCAGTTGCTAGGCGGGCACCTGCCCATTCCACCGCAACCGGGGTTTCCAGCCGCAGGGCGGCGCCGGCGGCAAAGGGGACAAGCAGCAAGGGAACACACACGCGTTCCATCACGATTTGTCCTTCATCCATCAGCTGCACGGCACAATCGCTCAGCGCGGCACCGGCGGTCAGCGGGCTCATCCGGCCTGACGGCGCACGCCAAACGCCTGTTAGCGCGAAAGGCGTAAAATCCGCGGGCGGCAGGCGGTCATTCATCTCCAGAAGCTCTGCCAGCAGCTCTGCCCCTGGAAAGCCGAAAGAAGACAGCCAGCGGGTGCCTTTTGCCGCTTCTTCAGCCAGGCCCCAGCTCAAGCCGGCGCCGCGGGCTGCGCGTTTGCACATTGCCTCGATTTCATTCAGCGAATGGGTCATGTCTTTGCCCCTTCTTCAAGCGACGGGTACACCCAGAAATCAGCGTTTTCCGCTGACAGATCCTGCGGATACGGGGCATTGCCGTACATGCAGATCCGGACCCAGCGGTCGGACCTTGGATCAAACTGGGTTGCCCCAAAGAAGGCAAGCTTGCAGCGGAGCATGTCAATCGGCAGAACATCTTGGGAAATCGTATTGTCCCGGATTTCCGCATAAGGCGCACGCCCGGCAATCTGCACCCGGCGCACCGAATGGCGGTGCTCAGGGTGGCGCAGCAGGAACTCGGCAACGCGGGTTTCGCCCTGCCAATGCGCAAGCGCCCTGAACAAGGCAGCGGCATCCCGACCGGGCGCCAGCGGCTGTTCATATTCCTCGACAGGCTCTTCGAAACGCTCACCCAGGCGGGGTTCCAGCTTCTCTTCGGAGACATACCAGGCCCGGGCACGGTTTTCCGCCTTTTGCCAGTCTGTGCCGATGGCCCATTCATAGACGCGCTCCAGCAGGTTGCGCAGTTCTTCAATGGTCATTGCACCGGAGATACGGAAGGTTGGAGTGTTATCCGCAGCCATGCCATCGCTTAGCTCATCCACCAGGGCGCCGTAAGGTTCCAGCATCAGAGAGGCGAGCCATTCCTGCCCTTCCAGTGTCAGCGTTTCTTCCGCCCAACGATACAACTGATCCCAGGGATAGCTGCCGGTCAAAGCTTCGAAGTTGCCCAGATAGCTGTCGATTTTCTCCAGATCGCTGCGCAGTTCACTCAGCTTGCGCACCTGGATTTCATGTTCCGAATGCCACAAGGCGACGTTCTTCTTGCTCCGCAGCAGCAGTTCCTGAAACAGGCTGATTTCTTCTGCCGAGGCCCGGTCCAGACTGCGAACGGTGCGGATCGCTTCTTCGCGCGAGGCGATCCAGTTGTTGAACAGAACCGGGTGGTTCAGCAGGAAGGGCGCCATGCCAAGCCCGGTCGAATTGCCGATGCCGAGCGAACGTGCCAATTCCGGATCCAGCTGAGCCGCGGTGCGGCCCGCGGCCTTGGCCCGCATATCCGCCATATGCTGCACCAAATCCCGCACATACCAGCGGGTCAGGAAAACGGATAGCATCTCTGCCTGAAACGGCACCTGAAACTCAGGGCGCGCGGAAATCATCTCGCGGTCAGCGGCCCCCAGCTTGCCAGAGCCGTAAACAGCGGTGGTCCGCATCAGGTATCCGACCGCCTGCAGCTGATCTGCATCCGGCTGTTTGCCTTCCGCCAGCGCGGACACCACATGTTCCCACAGACGCACAGAGCGGTTCGCACGGGACACCGAGATCTCAGTCTCGCTGACCCGACCGGCTTCCTGATAAGGCACGTTCTTCGACAGCCGTTCGATGTCTTCGTCAGTGGGGATGCCATCGAACAGGGCAAACGTGGAATCCCAGGCGGTAGCAATCACACGGTCCGACCGCATTTCGGGCGGCAGATCATGAGAAAAGGCGACCAGAGAATAGGTCCGCGCAGGGCCGGTTGCGGAAAACACCGCAACGCCAACCCCGTTTTCGTCAATATCGAACTTCGGACGTGAAAAGCTCCAGTTCTCGCGTGCCAGGCGCCGTGTCAGCACCCGCATAAAGCTGAGGCGTGACTGATGCAGCGAACCCAAACGGCTGAGCCGCATGACCTGAGCCGGATCCCGTCTTGATATTGATGTCTGCGCGGTTGTTTCCATAGGTATTATCCTTTGGGGCCAAAGTTTTCGGCAAAGAACCGGTACCAGTTCCCGCCCATGATACCGCTGACTTCGTCATCGTTCATGCCCGTCGCGCGAAGGCCCTCTTCGATGTTTCCAAAGTCGCGGTTGTCCTTGAACCAGCTAGGCATTTCCGGGAAGCCCGGAGCGGCGGCTGATCCTTCGCCGTAATCGATTTCCTTGGTCCAGCGTCCAACCCGCATCCATTCCACGATGCTGTCGGGCTGATCCTGGCACAGATCTGTACCGATCCCCAAATGCTCCACCCCGTAAGTCTCTGCGGTGCGTGCAATCATTTCACAGAAACTTTGCAGAGAGCAGTTGGATTTGTCTTTCAGGTGATGCGGGTAAATCGAGAAACCCAGCATGCCGCCATGGCCGGTGACCGCGCGGATGACGTCATCCTTCTTGTTGCGCAGGGCCGGTGACCACTCATGCGGGTTGGCATGGGTGATGGCGATCGGGCGTTCGGACATTTCCGCCGCCTCGATGGTGGAGCGGTCGGCAGAGTGGCTCATGTCGACGACCAGACCAACCCGGTTCATCTCCTTGATCACCTGTTTGCCCATGCGGGTGATCCCCATGTCCTCGGCCTCGTAACAGCCGGTCGCCAGCAGCGACTGGTTGTTATAGGTCAGCTGCATGAAACGGGCGCCCAGCGTGTGCAGAATCTCAACCAGGCCGATGTCATCTTCCATCGGCGAGGGGTTCTGGAAACCGAAGAACACAGCAGTGCGGCCGGTTTCGCGGGCCTTGTCGATGTCAGAGGCCCACTGCCCTTTCATGATCAGGTCCGGGTACTGCTCGAACCAGCGGTTCCACTTCTCGAAGTTCAGCACCGTTTCACGAAAGTTCTCGTGATAGGCAATGGTGACATGGATTGCGTCCACGCCGCCTTCACGCAGCTGGCGGAAGATTTTCTCGGACCAGTTGGCATATTGCAGGCAGTCGATACGGTATCCGGTCATTCAAGCACCTCGGTTATCTAAGTCACATACCCGGCCTTCTTTCAGGCAGCGGGCAGGATGCGCCCGCCACAGGGGAAACGTGGAGGGCGGGCGCGTCCGCAACTTGGCAGGCCGGCCTTCCGGCGCTGCCAGGATTTTAGTCTCAGACCGGCTTGCCGGCGCTGATGTAGGCGGTCTTGACGGTGGTGTAGAACTCCGCCGCTGCCTTGCCCTGCTCGCGCGGGCCATAAGAGCTGTCGCCGCGGCCGCCGAAGGGCACGTGGTAGTCGGTGCCTGCGGTCGGCAGGTTGACGGTCACCACACCGGTGCGCGCATTGCGGCGGAAATGGGTGGCACGGGCCAGCGACTGGGTCACAATGCCCGAGGTCAGACCGAAGTTGGTGTCGTTCACCACGGACAGCGCTTCGTCATAGCTGCCAACCTTGATCACCGATGTCAGCGGCGCGAACATTTCCTCGCGGTTGATGCGCATGTCATTGGTGGAGTTCAGGAACACGCCGGGCGACATGTAGAAACCTTCATGCGGCATCTCCAGACGGGCGCCGCCACAGGCCAGTTCTGCACCTTCGGATTTACCGAGGTCCACATAGGCCAGGTTTTCGTTCAGCTGCTGCTCGCTGACCACCGGGCCCATCTGGACGCCCGCTTCCAGCGCGTGGCCCACTTTCATGGCCTGTGCACCTGCCACCAGTTTTTCAACAAAGGCGTCGTGCACGGCTGCGTGGACCACGAGCCGGGAGGAAGCGGTGCATTTCTGACCGGTGCCGCCAAAGGCGCCGCCCAGTGCCAGGGTGACAGCCAGATCCAGGTCGGCGTCGTCCATGACGGCCAGTGCATTCTTGGAGCCCATCTCCATCTGCACCTTGGTCAGGTTCTGGATGGCGGCCATGGCGATACCTTTGCCAACCGGCACCGAACCGGTGAAGGAGATCGCATTTACCTTGGGGCTTTCGACCAGGCGCTGGCCGATCGAGCGGCCGGAGCCCATGACCAGCGAGAACAGGCCCTTGGGGATGTCCTGGCGTTCAATGATCTCGGTCAGGGCAACAGCAGATGCCGGGGTGATGTTCGCGGGCTTCCAGACAACAGCGTTGCCGTAGCACAGGGCCGGCGCGATTTTCCAGGACGCGGTTGCAGTCGGGAAGTTCCAGGGAGAGATGATGGCGACAACGCCAACCGCTTCGCGGCGCACGTCAACTTCGATGTCCGGGCGCACGGAGTCCGCATTTTCGCCGATCTGGCGCAGAACTTCGGCTGCATAATAGGTGAAGAACTGCCCAGCGCGGAAGACTTCGCCCTTGCCTTCAGCCAGCGGCTTGCCCTCTTCGCGCGCCAGCAGCGTGCCCAGTTCTTCGGCGCGCTGCATCAGCTCGTTGCCGATGTTCATCAGTACAGTCTGCTTGCGCTCAAGACCGTAAGCCGCCCATTCGCGCTGTGCGATCTGCGCCTGGTCCAATGTGGCTTCCAGCTGGTCGCTGCTTGCCTGGGCAAACATGCCGACCAGATCGCTCAGATCCGACGGGTTGCGGTTTTCGATTTCGCTTTCGCCAGCCAGCCATTCGCCGGCAATCAGGTTCAGTTTGGTCACGGTACGGGCCCCAGATGCTGAATTTCAAGTTAACGCAGGATGGACTCCCCAGGGCACATCAGTCAAACTCAATTAACTGAACGCAACTTCAGGAAAATTGAATCGTGTCTCTGAAAATTGAAATGTTGCGTGCCTTTTGCACCGTAGCCCAGACCGGGAATCTGTCAGAAGCCGCCAACCGGCTGGGCCGCACGCAATCCGCAGTTTCAATGACGCTCAAACAGATGGAAGACCACCTGGGCAAAAAGCTGTTTCAAGGCGAACGCAAAAACCTGCTGTCGCCACTGGGTGAACAGGTTTTTGAACTGGCCCACCAGCAGGTACGGCGTTTCGACCAGACGGTGCAGAGCATCGAACTGGCTGCCGAGGCCGCGCACGGGCTGCTGCAGATCGTGTCAGTCCCATCGGTTGCCGCCTTGGTTTTTCCCGCGGTGCTGGAGCATATGACGACACGCCATCCCGGCCTGAAAGTGGAATTGCGGGATACGGACACACAGGAAGTGCTGGATGCACTGGCTGAGGGCAAGGCGGATATCGGCATTGCTTCCGGCTATCACCCACTAAACGGTGTGAAAGCGGTCCCCTTGTTCGAGGACCAGTTTGGGCTGGTCTGCTCGACGGATCATCCGCTGTTTCGCCAGGACGCGCCCCCCACAATCGCCGATGTGATTGATGCGTCGTTTGTCCGCAATGCCCTATGCAGCCTGATCCGGAATGAGAATTTTGTGCAAGCCAGCAGCGATGCCGACGTAACAATCCACAATACTCACTCGCTGATCACCATGGTCCGGACCGGAAAATGGGTCACGGTTCTGCCGCAAACCGTTGCCCGTTTCATGCCAGAGGCAACTGCGTTCCGCCCGATTGCAGACCTGCCCGACAAACGGGAAGTGTACCTGTATCAGCGTGAGCGCTCCCGCTTTGCTGTGCTGACAGAGGAATGCTGCAGTTTCATTCAATCCTGCGATCTGCAAGGCGGCAGGTCAGGCTGATTGCTTCTGGCTCAGCTCAGCAGGCCGGCGCCTGCACCTTCAGGCCAGTTGAAAGGACAAAAATGGGGCGCCGCCATCCGTATCTCGGACCCAGCGAGCCTTAATCCCGAAAATATCATTCACTGTTTCGGGCGCCAGCGCTTTGTCGGGCGCTCCCAAGGCCACTAGGCGCCCCTGCGACAGCACAGCAACGCGGTCGCAGGTCAAAGCCTGGTTCAAATCGTGCAGCGCCACCACGGTCGTCACTTTCAAGTTCCTGATGCAGTTCAGGATTGAAAGCTGATGGTGAATGTCCAGATGGTTCGTCGGCTCATCCAGAAGCAACAGCCCCGGCCGCTGCGCAAGGGCGCGGGCGATGTGCAGACGCTGCCGCTCGCCACCGGACAGAGTTGCCCATTCCCGTTGCGCAAAACCTTCCATTTCCACAGTGCGAAGCGCATCATCCACCAGCTGCGTGTCTTCACTGCTCCAGGGGGACAGGGCCGACAGCCACGGGATGCGGCCCAGCTCCACCACTGAGCGCGCGGTAATGCGCTCAGCGGTGTCTGCTTGTTGCTCGACAATTGCAATCCGCTGGGCGGCCTGTCGGCGCGTCAGCCGGGCCAATGGCTGCTCTGCCAGCAGCACGTCGCCTTGCACGGGTTTTACCAGGCCGCAGAGCAGCCGCATCAGGGTCGACTTGCCAGAGCCATTGGGGCCAACCAGCGCCAGTGACTCGCCTGGCTGCACTGTCAGCGAAACGTCCTCCAGCAGGCATTTGCCACGCACGGAAAATGAGAGGTTTCGGGCTTCAATCTTCATCGCGCAGCCCTTTGCCCACGCACCAGTATCACCGCAAAGGACGGCGCTCCGATCAATGCGGTGACCACGCCGATGGGCAACACCTGACCAGGAATAATGACGCGGGATACGATGTCAGCCGCGATCAGGAACACCGCACCAATCAGCGCCGCAGCAGGCATCAGCCTGCGGTGGCCCGGGCCCACCAGAAACCGCGCCGCGTGCGGGATCACCAGGCCGACGAAACCGATGGATCCAACGATCGAGACCATAACAGCAGTGGTCAGTGCAGTGGCAAAGATCAGTACCACCTGCACCCGGCGGACCGGGATGCCAAGTGCGGCCGCAGAATCGCTCCCGAAAGTGAAAGCATCCAGCGCCCGCGCATGAAACCGGCAGATGAGCCAGCCAGCCAGCGCCAGCGGCACCGCCAGCCAGACATCCGGCCAGCGAACGCCGCTGAGGTTGCCCATAAGCCAGAACATGATGCCGCGCGCCTGATCGGCATTGGCGGATTTGGCAATGATGAAAGCCGTGAGTGCATTGAACAGCTGTGAACCTGCGATGCCTGCCAGGATAATCTGAGCCGCCGCGGCGCGGCTGCTCCCTGCCCCTGCGGCCCGCGCCAGAATGGCAACAAATCCGAAGGCAAGAAGTGCCCCGTTGAAAGCCCCGAAAGAGAGGGACAGGGCGCCGCCGCCAAGACCCGCGATCGTCACGGCAACCGCTCCCGTTGACGCCCCTGCCGAAATTCCAAGGATATAAGGGTCTGCCAGCGCGTTGCGCAGCAAAGCCTGCAGCACCACACCGGAGACGGCCAAGGCCGCACCGCAGGCCGCAGCCACCAGCGCGCGCGGCAGCCGGTAGCTCCAGATAATGCCCTGGTCCACCGGATCCACCGGCAGGCCTGCCCCGGCCAGCTTGTTGGCAATAACAGACAGCACAAGATCAGGCGCAAGCGGGGTTTCCCCGATCATTGCGCCTGCCAGAACCGCCGCAGCCAGCACCGGCAGCGCCAGGCAAGCGCCCCGGACACCCTGCCAGGCCAGTGCGGCGGCTGCGCTCATGCGCCGTTGCCGATCGCGCTGAGTTCGGCGGCCAGATCCTCCAGCGCCGGGATGGCGCGGATGGTGGCGTCCATGGCCTGGGCGTCCATCACCACGATATGACCGTTCTTCACAGCCTCCATCTGGCTGGCAACTGGGTCATTGTTCAGGAACTCCAGTTTCTTCTGATAGTCGTCCGCAGCGAAACGGCGACGGTCCATGCGGGCAATCACGATCACCGTAGGGTTGGCCTTGGCAATAGTTTCCCAGCCAACGGTCGGCCATTCCTCGTCGGTCTCGATGACATTTTTCAGGCCCAGCTGCTGCATCATGTAGCCCGGCGCGCCCTTCTGCCCGGCCACAAACGGATCGCTTTCCATTTCCGGAGAGGAGAACCAGAACACGGCAGACGCATCCGTAAGCGCAACCTCTTGCGCCTTTGCAACCGCTGCGGCTTCGCGCGCCTTGTAGTCGGCAACCAGCTCTGCACCTTTTTCAGCCTCGCCAAAGATCGCCGCCAGCTCCTCGATGCCCTGATAGAGGCTATCGGTGGTGAACATCTGCGTTCGGGTGCCGTCGCCGCCGGTGGTATTGTCCTTGCCAACGCAATCAGCGGGCATCACATAGGTCGGAATGCCAAGGTCGTGGAACTGTTCACGCTTGGCCACCACGCCTTCTGGGCCGACATGCCATTCGTATTGCGCCGCAACCAGGCCCGGACGTTTGGCGACCACGCTTTCAAAACTTGGGTCGTTGTCGGCCAGTCGGTCGATCTTGGCGTTTACCTCCGCGTATTCCGGCAGCACGTCATTGAACCAAACCGAAGTGCCCAGAACCTTGTCGCCCAACCCGAGGGCGAAAAGCACCTCTGTAGCGGCCTGGCCGACCGTTACAGAAGACGAAACTGGCGCCTCGAAGGTGACAGTTTCGCCGCAGTTTTGCAGAGTCAGCGGGAAGTTTTCATCCGCAGTTGCAGCCTGTGCGGCAGCAATGAAAAATAGGCCCATCAGGCCGGAACGTAGATACATGATTTCGATCTCCATGTGTCAATGACCGGAGAACGGGTGAAAGGGCATTGACCGGTAAAACTGAGGGTCCAGCCCTCGCATTGCGGCACCTGGAACGGAGCAGCATCTTACCGGCAACCTCCCCGGACAACCCCGTCCGGTGTGCTTCAGTTTTCACCGGCAGGTCTCCTGACTGGCGTGTCATTGCCTGCGCCGTCTTCCCGGGTTTCCAGACCCAGTGACATCCTGGCACAGCACTCTCCGCCTACAGTTGCGGGGGCAGTTCCGTTTAGCACCCAAGGTGCCGCGGCTTCCCTCTTAGCCCTTTCGGGACCGGCAAAACGCGCGTAGCGCATCGCCTTTGCTGCGGCAAGAAAAAGTTCTTCGGGGCCATCAAAATCTTCCGTCTCCCGGTCGGTTTCATCCGGTAGAACACCTAAAGAATGGCATGTCCAACACGGGCTGCGATGCCCCCACCGCCCTGGGCAGCGACCGGCGCGGGACCTGCCCTGGCACCGGTCTGCGGCGTCTGCTTTGCTGGCTCTGCGCTTTGATCCGCGGCTTGGCCGTGAGCCGCTGTTATGCGGCGTGGAAACAGCGGTCCACCAGCGCCTTGGTATCCAGAATCATTATCGTTTCGAAGACACCGTCCGAGTTGGAGTGCTGCAAGCAGCCGGTAACATCCTCCGAGATGCTTTTGGAAGTACTTTGCTGATCCATGGATTTCAACTCAACGACACGGTTTTCAGTGGTGATGATTATCTCATCGACCGTGTCCACCAGAATGCCGAACTTCTGCTGACCGTGCTTGAATATCAGCACCTTTTGATTGCGCCCTGGCGCCGGTGGCAGACCATACAGAAGCCGGGGGTTAAACAATGTGATCAACTCGCCGCGCAAATTCAGGATGCCCTCGACAAAGCTCAGGGAAAACGGTGGCTCAAGCAGCTCCTGTGGCCGATTGATCACTTCGCTGACATGTGACGTGTCGAGAGCAAATTTCCTGTCAAAAGTGAACTTGATGAAGGTTCGACGCTTGGCCCGCGCCTCCAGTTCAGCGACCTCATCATCCACCTCTTCAGGCGGGAACACTTCCTGACAGGATTTTGCCGCAGCCAGAAAGCTCGGCTCTGTCGAAAGTTTCGCCGGGTCCAGCATCATCACGATCTGATCGTTCTTATCAAGCAGGCACCCATCCACCAGATCGCCGCGCGGCAGAGCCAGTTTTGCAAATGGCAGGATCTCGTCCTTGAAATACGGCAGAATGCTGTCAATCGAGAACACCATAAGCCCGACCGGTCCCTCTGCGGTTTCGATCACCAGCATCCGCCGGTCCTTTGGCACAGTGGCCCCAAGGGTAAACTTTGCTTCATCGCCCATGAAACCACGGAAATCTATGATGGGCAGAATAACGCCACGCAGGTTCGTGGTGCCAATTACGTTCCCCCCTGTCAGCAACGATTGCTCCAGCTTGGGAACTGTTCTGACTTCTTTCACGTAGCGAAGATCAACTGCGCAGGTCGTGTGCCCGGTTTGGAAAGACACACAGGCAAGCTTCTTGCCCCGACTTTGTTTTACGGTCTCCCTACCGGAGGTATTGTCTGCTCTCGGCAATTGCTCCAGGTTCAGCAATTCGTGCGGATCAAGGATCTGCACCAGTCTTTCACCGCTATCGAATTTCAGCACCCCGTCGACGACGACATCCTTGATGCCCTCGCCGTTGGGCCGGAAATCCACCCGCGCCACACCTTTCCCATTCAGGACCTCACCGGTTCTGTCAAAAAGCAGGCCAATACAATGTTCGCCATGTTCAATGATGGCGACTTTTCGTGGTCCTGGATCCTTATCCTCCGGAAATTCCAGCAATTTGCGCAATTCAATCACAGGAATAATCATGCCCCGGAGGTTGAATAGGCCCAGCATAAAAGGCGGCGCAAGCGGCACCGGTGAAATTTCCTCCGGTTCGTTGACAATCTCGTGGAGGGCAGAAACGGAGATTGCAAATTCGCTGTCGGCTATAAAAAAAGAGCCATATTTGTCCGCCTGCACCTGTTTCGCACTGCCGCCCGGCGCCGCGGAAATACTCTGCCGGGGATCTGCGCTCATCCCTGCCATTTCCGCAAGGCGGGGTTCCTGGCAGGCAGGCAGATCATTTGAGCCAAGGATCAGCGGCTCTGAATTCTCCGGTGTCATGATTTCACTCCCAAGCGCGGTATGGATGCCACCGTGAACTCACCGGTTGTGCAGTTGATAGTCACCTGCCTGCCCTGCATGCCGCCAACATCCTCGTAGATATTGCGGACACCGGCCTCCCGAAGAGCCCGGTAAGCAGAACGGGCATTGATACTGCCGACAAGCCGGTCAGGTTCAGTGTCGGCAGGCATTGTCATATTGGCGCCGCCAACAACAATGGCTTGGATCTTGCGTAGCTCCTTGCCGGACAGGTCCATCAGGGACTGCAACGAAAGAAGCGCCTGATCCACATGCCTGCCGCTGATCGCATCCGTGGTTCCCGGTGATTTGGACAGCAGGCAATGTGCCAGCCCATAGAGCCCCGCGGCCGGGTTCAGCAAACCCAAACCGATGCAGGATCCTAGAATTGCATGCAGGGATTGCCCGGCCTGGCCGGTTTTGACCTGGCCGATCTGCACGTGAATCTTCTGAACTTCATTCACGTGCATGAGTTGCCCACCCTGGCCGCCGGCCGGTAGATAATCGGGGCCACTTGCTCAAACCCGGTGCGCAGATTGTTCAGTGTTTCACTTTCGCCGATGAACAGAACCCCATCCGGCTTGATCAAGTCCCGGACATGCCGAAGGATTTTCTCCTGGTCTTCATCAGTGAAGTAGATCAGCACGTTACGCAGAAAAACCGCATCAAACGGGCTGGTGCCGCCAAGCTTCTCCAGCAAATTGTGAAGCTTGAATTTCAAGCGGGCACGGATCTGCGGCACGGCTTTGTATCCTTCCGCATCGCTGCCCGTCATGTGGCTTGCAAACAGCGCGGGCTGGTCCTTTCGGAACCGGGTAATCGAGCGGCCATTGTAGACCCCTGCTTGTGCGATATCCAAAACCCGCGAGGACACATCAGTGCCCAGAACAGAATAGTCGAAGCCCGGCGTCTCCAGCCGCAGCTGCTCCAGAATGGTGCCGATGGTATGGGCTTCCTCTCCGGTTGAAGCCGCTGCCGACCAAACCCGGATTTTGCGGTTGCCGCCCTTGGACTGGAACTCCGGCAAAAACACGCTCTGGAAATAGTCCCACACCCGCGGAGTACGGTAAAAATAAGTCTCGTTCGTCGTCACCCGGTTGGTCAGTTCCTGCATTTCTTCAGGATCGGAGGCCAGCCGGGAGATATAGGCACCGAAGCTCGGCTCCTCGACCTCGCGCAAGCGCCTGCGCAGGCGGCTGACAAGCATCGTTTTGCGCGTTTCCCCGATGGTGATCCCGGTATTCTGATGCACGATGGCGCGCAGCTTGGAGAAGTCCCCATCGCTCATGGTGATATCAGTGTCAGGCTTTCTCATGCCTTGTCCTTTCGCCATTGCAATGGATCAGCAGCCCAGCCGGCCAACTTCTGTTTTCAGTTCCTGCGCCCCATTGTTCAGACCCTCTGTTGCGGCAGCTATGGAGTCTGAGGCAATGACAGCCTCTTCGGATGCATCAACGATACTCTGGATGGCTTCTGCAACGTCCCGCGCCGCGGTCTGCTGTTCATTTGCAGCAACCGAAATTTGGGCGATGGAATCCGTGGTGTCAGAGATGCCGGTCAGGATCTTGGTAAAGGCGGTGCCAGCCTCTCTGGACACTTCACTGCCCTGGGTGACCCGTTTCACCGTTTCGTTGATCAGCTTGCTGATCTCCTTGGCGGATTGCGAGGACCGCTCAGCCAGCTTGCGCACCTCATCCGCCACAACAGAGAAACCCAAGCCGTGTTCGCCAGCTCTCGCAGCCTCAATCGCGGCATTGAAGGCCAGAAGGTTGGTTTGCCCGGCAATTTCGCTGATCGTTTTGACAATTTCGCTGATCTCCTCCGAGGAGGCGTTAATCAGGTCCATGGCCTCGATCGACCGTTCAATCGCCTTGGCGCCCAAGTCTGCTTCTTCCTTGGTCTTCTGAGCAATTTCGTCTGAATGATTGCTATTTTGCGCAATGGAATCGATGGAAGCGCTCAGCTCCTCGATAGAGGCACTGATTTCCTCAGTGGTGCAGCCCAATGTCTGGGCGCCGCCAGCAACCGTATGGGCTTGCGCCGAAATTTCCTGAGACTGCTCTGCAAACCGGGTTGCGATCCGGGTGACTTCCTGCGCGACCTGTTTTTCGGCAGTGATGTTCGTCGCAAATTTCACCACCTTGAAGGGCTTGCCGTCCGCGTCGAGCACAGGATTGTAGGAGGCATTGATCCAGACCTCTGCCCCGCCTTTGCCAAAGCGTTTGTATTCGCCCGCCGAAAATTCGCCCGCTGCCAGATCCGACCAGAATTTCTGGTATTCTGGCGTTCTGGTGTATTCCGGATCGCAGAACATCCGGTGGTGCTGGCCGCGAATTTCATCGAGCGAATAGCCGACCGTGGCCAGGAAATTCTCATTCGCGGTCAGAATGGTGCCGTCCAGCTCAAATTCAATCATCGCCTGGGCCCGGCTGATCGCCGCCATTTTGCCATCCTGCTCTGCAGTGCGGAGCTTCTCGCCGGTGATATTGGTGGCGAATTTGACCACTTTGAACGGCTTGCCTTCGGCATTGAAAATCGGATTGTAGGAGGCATTGATCCAGACCTCTGCTCCGCCTTTGCCAAAGCGTTTGTATTCACCGGCCGAAAATTCGCCCGCAGCCAGATCCGACCAGAATTTCTGGTATTCAGGCGTTCTGGCGTATTCCGGATCGCAGAACATCCGGTGGTGCTGGCCGCGGATTTCGTCGAGCGAATAGCCGACTGTGGCCAGGAAATTCTCATTCGCGGTCAGAATGGTGCCGTCCAGTTCAAACTCAATCATCGCCTGGGCCCGGCTGATCGCAGTCATCTTGCCGTCCTGCTCTGCCGTGCGGAGCTTCTCGCCGGTGATATTGGTGGCGAATTTGACCACTTTGAACGGCTTGCCTTCGGCATTGAAAATCGGATTGTAGGAGGCATTGATCCAGACCTCCGCCCCGCCTTTGCCAAAGCGTTTGTATTCGCCCGCCGAAAATTCGCCCGCAGCCAGATCCAACCAGAATTTCCGGTACTCCGCTGAGCCTGCGTATTCCGGATCGCAGAACATCCGATGGTGCTGGCCGCGAATTTCATCGAGCGAATATCCGACTGTGGCCAGGAAATTTTCATTCGCGTTCAGAATGGTGCCGTCCAGTTCGAATTCGATCATCGCCTGGGCCCGGCTGATCGCCGCCATCTTGCCGTCCTGATCTGCGGTGCGGAGCTTCTCGCCGGTGATATTGGTGGCGAATTTGACCACTTTGAACGGCTTACCTTCAGCATTGAAAACAGGATTGTAAGAGGCATTGATCCAGACCTCTGCCCCGCCCTTGCCAAAGCGTTTGTATTCGCCGGCAGAAAACTCGCCCATTGCAAGCTGCAGCCAAAAATCCCGGTATTCGTCCGACGCGGCATAGGCAGGATCGCAGAACATCCGGTGATGCTTACCTTTAATCTCCTCCAGGCTGTATCCAACAGTTGTCAGAAAATTCTCATTGGCCGAAATAATTGTGCCATCTAATTCGAATTCAATAACCGCCTGCACGCGGTTGATGGCGTCAACTACACCCTGAATATCACCACTGGCATGGCTGGTCTCTGCTGCCGCAGCCAATTCGTTCGCACCCATGGTTTTGCCTCACTCATAATAAACGGTTCCAGACAACACTGGGGAACATGGCTTAATAACTTCATACCTCGCCCACTTAAACAGAAGTCAAACACACGTTATATTTTTAAAATGCAATCTAAAGGTACAATATGCTTGCATATGACTTTTCAGAGGCGTTGTTGCACAAAGGCCGTAGAGGATTCACTTTGCGAATCCCGTAGGTTAGATCGGCGGCATGCCGAAGCCTGCCTCTTCCCGCTATCGAACAACGAACTGGTCCAACTATAACGCATCACTTCGAAAGCGCGGCTCTCTGCTGGTCTGGTTTGACCGCGACATGACCTGGTTCGCCGAGCGATGCGGCAAACGCGGACGACCGGAGACCTTCTCCGATGCGGCCATCCAGTTCTGCCTTAGTGTGAAGGTATTGTTCGGCCTGCCATTGCGGCAAACGTCCGGTATGGTTGCGAGCCTGCTGAAGATGGCGGGA
>NZ_JBNAFX010000012.1:0-94475 GCF_049800895.1 Leisingera sp. S232
GTTGTCCAGGAACCGTCCTTTCCCATCCATTGATATCCGCACGCTGGATCGTCGCAAGCGATCTGTCCAAGCGAAGGATGTGAACTGACTGCCCTGGTCAGTGTTCATGATGTCTGGCGGCGCAAACCGGTGGATGGCTTCGTTCAGCGCGTCGACGCAGAAGTCTGCCTCCAACGTGTTCGAGATGCGCCAGGCCAGCACCTTGCGCGTGTGCCAATCCATGATGGCGACGAGATACAGGAACCCTCGCCGCATCGGCAGATAGGTGATGTCCGCCGCCCAGACCTGAGTGGGCCGGTCCACCCGCAACCCGCGCAGCAGGTAGGGGTAGGTCTGGTGTCCTTTCGCCGCCTTGCCCCCTCTCGCACATGCTCTGCATGTGCTGCCAGGCGGCGGGTGTTGGGCTTCTGGTAAATCGGCATGAGACCCATCAGCCGCATGAGACGACGAATGCGCTTCTCGTTCACCAGATGACCCTCATTGCGTAGATGCCAGGTCATCTGCCGCACACCGAAGAACGGTGTCTCAAGGAATTGTTCATCAATTTGGCGCATGAGCGCGAACTTTAGCGCCGTCTCGCCCCTGGGGGTGTCGTAGAACGACGACCGCGAGATCGACAGCAGCCTGCACTGCTTGCCGATCGACAGATCGGGACTGGCGGGTTCAACCATCTTCCGCCTCATCTGCCGGTCCACGGCTTGAGCTTTCTGGACAAAAAATCGTTGGCCACGGCCTACTCCCCGATCTTCGCGTGCAGCTCCTTCATTTGCTCATCGTTGATCTCAGGGGCCTTTCTGCCGCCGCGCTCGAACACGCCCGACGCGCCTTCCAGCAAAGCCTTCTTCCATGTGTGGATCATCGTCGGGTGAACCCCGAACCAGCTCGCCAGTTCGGCTACCGTCTGCTCGCCCTTCAGCGCCTCAAGCGCCACCTTCGCCTTGAAATCCGGCGAATGCTGCTTCCGTTTCGACATCTCTGATCTCCTTCTCGTCGAAGATCAGCAGACAACAAATCGTAGCCTACGTCGGTGTCCGAATTGCGGGGGGTGGCTCAAGTATCTCAGTCGGCCGAAACTGTGACACAGGGTGTAACACAATCCGTTGCGCGCTAACTGACGAGACCCGCGCGACCACCAGCCTTCACACTAATGGACACAACACTGGTGAGCGTGGAAAAGACAGGCTGCATCCACTGCAAGTGCTTCAGCCTTTAGCGTGGCGGCTGAGCCAGGCTGAGAACTTCCGGGTTTCCGGACGGAGCACGCCTGCTCGGGTAACGACATAATACCCCCTGCCCTCGCCTTCGGTGAACAAGGCGCACAGTCGGCCGGCTTGCAGGTCCTCGGCGACAAAGGCCTGGACAGCGACCGCAACGCCCTGCCCTGACCTGACCGCCTGCATCAGCAGGTTCCCGGGCAGCAGGGTCCGCGGGCCACGCAGGCTGTCCGTGACCCCCCGTGATTGCAGCCAGCGAGACGCCTCCGTCGTGCCCAATTCCTCCAGCCAGGGCAGCTCCAGCAACTCTTCCGGCGCCACCACTTTACGCCCTCTCAACAGACTGTCCGCAGCAATCACCACCATGGGTGACTGCAGCAGCATCCGGGCCTCCATTCCCGGCCAGCTGCCGTCACCATACCGGATGGCAAGATCGATGCCGCCCTGCTTCAGCTCCACAATCTCGCCTCGGGGATCCAGCACCAGGTCAATCTCAGGATGCGCCGCCTGAAACTCCGCCAGCCGCGGCATCAGCCAATGAGCGGCAAACATAGGCGTGCAGGTGACATGCAGCGGCCGGGCCGCACCAGCGGCAGAAATCTCTCGCACCGCAGCCTCTATTGCGTCGAACCCCAGCTGCAGCGCTCGGGCAAGGCGCGCACCATCTGCAGTCAGCTCCAGGGCCCGGCCGCTTCGGTCCAGCAGCGAAGCGCCCAGATGCCCTTCCAGCGCGCGAAGCTGCTGACTGATGGCAGCGTGGCTGACATTCAGAGCCGCACCCGCCTGCACAACATTTCCGGCCTCTGCAAACGCAGAAAAAGCTCGGAGTGCCGCGAGCGGAGGCATGTGCAGCCAGTCCATATGTAATCAGTCCTTACATTATGATAGTCTTCTTAACTCGCAGGAATCACGCTTTCAGGCAAGTGTCAGGAACACACAGAAAACACAGGAAGCCGTGACATGATGACTGATATCTACGCCCGTTCGATGATGACCGCCGCCCGCCAGGACTGTGTGCGGCTGCGTGATCTGCCCCCCGCCAAACCGCTGCCGAGCTCCTATCAGGCGCCACCCCGCGCTCCGGGTCTGATGGCCGCGCTCACCGCATGGCTGCACCGCAGGCCCATGAAGGTCCGCTGCATTGATCCGCAGAGGATTTGACGGAAAAAGCGCCGGTTTTCCAGGAAACGCGCGAACAGATCGGAAAACCGGCGCATGCCCCGCTCAGCCTGCACGTCGGCCTTGCGGGATATCATGCTGCTCAGGAGGGCTGTTAAGCCAGGCAGCAATCTCTTTCACCTGCAGTTCTACCCCATCCGCGCAAAGGCCGGTTTGATCCGGATCAAACCGGGGTAAATAAATTGCCGAGCAACAGAAGAATTCCAACGTCCCTCCATGGGTATAGATAAGCGCGAACAAACGAACCACTAGGCTCGTGCACCGGTGTCAGCGGCTGAAGTCGGCGCAACTATTTCTGGATCCTGCTGATTCAATCGCGGGCCTATGCGGGCAAATTGGCCGTGCATCCAGACACCTTGAAACAAGAGATTTCGGATGTCTGACAAATCAATGTGGGCTTGTGGGCGTGTATTTGACGCGCAGCAAATGACGCCGCCCTGTCGGGGCTCAATGCCCAAAAGTCACCCTCGCGTTACCAGCGCGAATTGTCACCATTCAGGCTAATCTGCCCGGTTTGGGCCATGGCGATACTCAGCTCTTGACTAAGAACCTCCCACAGCTGTTGCAGCCCTTTCTCTCCGGCAGCTGCGATAGCAAACTGCAGTATCCTTCCGACAAAGACAAAGTCGGCTCCAACTGAAAGGGCTCTAAGAATATCTTCTCCGCTCAAAATCCCGCTGTCATAGAATAGAGGAAAATCCGGCTCCAGTTCGGCGCGGAATTTTGCCAGCATGTCTATCGGAGCAGGGGCGGCCTCCAGCTGCCGGGCGCCATGGCTTGAGACCTGGATGGCATCAACGCCTGCTGCAACCAGTGCGCGGGCGTCCTCACTGTCCAGAACACCTTTCACCACCAGTTTCCCGGGCCAGAGGTCCCGCAGCCGGGTCAGCGTGTCCCAGGTTGCCCGCGCCCGGCTCTCGGTGCGATCGAAATCATATCCCTCCATCTTAAAGTTCGCCATGTCCGGCCTGCCTGCAATAAGCGTCCTCAGGGACCAGCGCGGATGCATGGCAAAGTCAAAGAACTGGCTGGGACCGATACGGAAGGGCATTGTAAAACCATGGCGCAGCTCGCGCGGGCGGCGCCCGACTTCGGGTACATCCACTGTCAGTACAAGGGTTTGATAGCCAGCAGCCTTGGCGCGCTCAGCCAGTTTGAAAGCGCCGCTGCCGTCACCGCTGAAATATAGCTGGAACCAGGCATATCCTTCTGCCGCCTCTAGGATGGTTTCCAAAGGAGTCGAGGCGACGGTGGAAACCCCATGCGGCACCCGATAGCGCGCCGCCAGCCGGGCCAGCATCAGATCGGCGCCGGGCGCCGCGAGGTTGCACATGCCCATGGGGGCAATGCCAAAAGGCCGGTCTGCCTCGGCGCCAAATATTTCCGTGGTCAGCGACCGCTGGCTGACATCGCGCAGGATGCGGGGCCGCAGGGTGATGGCATCAAGGGCGGCACGGTTGCGCGCTGCTCCGGTTTCCTGCCCGGCGGCGCCGTCGATATAGTCAAAGACCATCCAAGGGAGCCGCCGCCGGGCCAAGCGGCGGGCATCCTTGGCCGAATGGATGGCGCCTGCCCCCATCAGCCGGCCACGGCCTGCATGAACCGGTCGCGGATTACCACCGGGTCCATGGTGATCACCGGCATCTTGGCGTTGCCACTGTCGCATTTGACCACCAGCACCGTGGCCTCGCCGCTGGTCAGCGCGTCTTCGAGCGCCGGGCCGGTATCCTTGTCCTGCACCTCCACCACCCGGGCGCAGCCCGCAGCGCGAGTCATGCCCGCCAGATCAGTGCGCTGGCTGGTATAGGTCGGCTGATCGCCGGTGGAGCCATAAGAGCCATTGTCTATAATCATCAGGATATAATTCCCGGGCGCGTTGTTGCCGATGGTCGGCAAGGTGCCCAGATTGGTGAGGATCGAGCCGTCACCGTCGATCACAATCACCGGTTTCGGCTGCGCCAACGCAAGGCCCAGCCCGATAGACGAAGCCAGGCCCATGGTGCCCAGCATATAGAAATTGCTCGGCTGGTCGTCGATGGCATGCAGCTCCTGGCTGGGAATGCCGATGTTGCAGACCACCAGTTCGTTGCGCAGGATCGGGGCGATTTCTCTCAGGATTTCAGAACGGATCATTGGTCGCCATAGCCTCCCCAAAAATTGGCATCGGTCAGGATGGCAACGGGTTTGTTGCACATGAAGGTGTATTTCAGGATGTTGTCCAGTTCCTCGACATCCTTCTGCCAGTGAAAGTGATAGGTCGGGATATTGAGCTGGGCCAGCAGCGCCTTGGTGTGCACCGCCATTTCCACTTGGCAGGCGACCGGCTCACGCAGCTCGCCACGGTAGGAGATCAGCATCGGCAAGGGCATCCGGTAATATTGGATCAGTGTCGCCAGCGTATTGATGGTGACCCCGATGGCGGTGTTCTGCATGATGATGGCGGGCCGCTTGCCGCCCATCCAGGCGCCGGCGCACAGCCCCATGCCCTCGTCCTCCTTGTTGGAGGGGATGTGGAAAATATCGTCGTGCTGGTCGATCTCGTCGATCACGCCGGCCAGCTGCTTGCAGGGCACAGTGGTGACGAAAGAGACGCCGTTGGCGGCCAGATCGTCTGCGATCCTCTTATCTATATTCATGGTCGGTTGCCTTTGTTTCGGGTGTCTTTTTTCAGGATCAGGCCGTGCGGCAGACATGGACTGCACAAGATGCGTGGCGGACCACCCGCGCGGCCGTTGTGCCCAGGAAAAAGTCGCTAAGGCCCGGTTTATGGGAGCCGACAACGATACAATCGATCCCGTGTTTTTCCGCGTATTCAACAATGGCACGGTACGACCGCCCCTTGACGATTTGCGCGTCTACATCACCATAGTCGGCGGTTTTCTTGGCCAATCTCTGCCGGGCATTTTCCAAGCCTTCGCGGACAGCCTTCTCGTCCAAATAGGCGTTCACAGAGCCTTGCGGCGCTTCGTAGACATGAAGCGCTGTGATGCGCCCGCCCGGGTTGCACAGGGTGGCGGCGGCCTTCAACGTTGTGCCGGAAACCCCATGGTCCAGAGCCATAGGAACCAGGATGTTGTCATACATGGGTTCTCTCCGTTTACTTGGGCAGATAGTTCAGGCCCAGGGGTCAAGGATGATCTTGGGGGCCGCCACCACGCCTTGCCGCAACGCGCGAAAGGCGGCGGCGCCGTCCGACAGCGGCCTCATTTCAGACCAGTCCAGCGGACCTAAGCGGCCGTTGAAAATAGCCTGCGCGGTGTCGCGGAAATCCTGCGCGGTATATGTGTAGGTGCCGATAAAGCTGATTTCCTGAAGCGTCAGGCGACGGACATCCAAGCCCCCGGTGTCTTCGCCCAGTCCCACATGCGCAATCACCCCACCGGGCGCAGCGATGGCCGACGCGGCGGCGCGGGTGGCGGCATATCCCACGGCGTCGATCACCACAGGCGCCATGCCGCCAAACTCTGCCACGGCCTGCTGGCCGCAGCAGGCGTTCAGATAGTCCCGGCGTGCAGCGTTGGGTTCCTGGATTGTGACATCCTCCACCCCCATCGCCCGCAGTCCCAGTGCAGCCGCCAGCCCGATGGCGCCGCCGCCGATCACCAGCGCGCGGCGCTCCGTGGCCGGGTGCAGCGCGCCCAGGGCCAGCCGGGCGGCGTGCCAGCTGACAGCCAACGGTTCCGCCAGTGCTGCCTTGGCCAGCGGCACGTCATCCGGCACCGTCACAAGATTGCGTTCTGGCATAGCCACGAACTGTGCAAAGGCCCCTTCGCGCGGCGGCATCGAAATGATCTGGCGGCTGGCGCAGAGGTTTTCACGGCCAGAGATACAGGCGGCGCAGCTGCCGCAGGTGACCAGTGGGTTTATGGTCACCCTGCGTCCCGCTTGTGTCCCGTCTTCGATGACGCCAGCGGCTTCATGCCCCAGGACCAAGGGCGCCGGGCGGCGGTCGTCGTGGCCCAGGTAGGCATGCATGTCGGACCCGCAAATGCCTGAAGCATGTATCCGGATCAGATGTTCACCCGGCTTGGCCACCGTCATTGGCACATCGCGCAGCGCCAGCGCTTCTATTCCTTCATAGACCAAGGCCTTCATTTCGCTGTAAACCCCCCGTCAACCATCAGGACTTGCCCGGTGACATAGGCTGACGCCTCTGAGCACAGGAACAGCAGCGGCCCGTCGATATCCTCCAGCCGGCCATTGCGGCCGATGCAGGTCTGCGCCGCGTTTCGGGCAGCGCGCTGTTCGTCGTTGAATACCGCCTGGGTCAGTTCGGTTGGAAAGAAGCCCGGGCCGATCGCATTTGCGGTGATGCCATGGGGCGACCAGGCCTCAGCCATGGCGCGGGTCAGCTGGGCAACCCCGCCCTTGCTGGCGCCATAGGCGATGCCGCCGGGAAAGGCACGGGTTGTCTGCAGCGAGGCGAAGTTGACGACCCGCCCCCAGCCCCGGTCCTTCATCGCAGGCACCAATGCCTGGCTAAGGAAGAACGGGGCGGAAAGGTTCAGCGCCAGCGTTTGGTCCCATTCGGAAATGGTGACCTCATCTGCCGCCTGCCGCGTGTTCACCCCCGCCGCATGGATCAGGATGTCTGGCGCCCCAAAGGGGGTGCAGACTGCCTGCCGCAGCCCGTCCAATGCACTGCGGTCTGCTACATCCGCCGTGACATATGCGGCGGCGGTCCCAATCTCTGCACAGAGGCTTTCCAAAGCCTCCGCCCGCCGTGCCACCGCCACCACCTGTGCGCCTGCGGCGGCGAGCGCCACAGTCGCCCGACGCCCCAGCCCGGAGCTGGCGCCGGTGATGCAGACAGTACGGCCCGACAGGTCGAACAGGGCGCGCGGGTCAGCCATTTGCGGTCAGGTCAAAGGTTTCATCCGGGAAATACTTGGCCAACCGCACGTCAGCCGCGCGGGCGTGGCCTTCCATCCCCTCCAGCCGGGCAATCCGCGCCGTGGCCTCGGCCACCGGTTTGGAGCCTTCACGGGTGGCGCGCTGCCAGGTGACGATTTTCATGTATTTGTGAACGCTGAGCCCACCGGTATAGCTGGCCGCGCGCGAGGTTGGCAGCACGTGATTGGTGCCCGCCGCCTTGTCGCCATAGGACACCGTGGTTTCTTCGCCCAAAAACAGCGAGCCATAGCAGGTGAGCCTTTCCAGCCACCAATCCAGACCCTCAGCCTGCACGGTCAGATGTTCAGGCGCATAGTCGTCGGAGCAGGCGGCCATCTCTTCGCGGTCGTCACATAGGATGACTTCCGCATAATCGCGCCAGGCCGCAGCGGCATTGTCGCGGTTGACCTCAGGCAGGTCACCAATCAGCCCCGGCACCAGCCGCATGACCTCCTCGGCCAGGCTGCGGTCATCCGTCACCAGCCAGACCGGCGAGTTGTAGCCATGCTCTGCCTGGCTGACCAGATCGGTGGCAACGATATGCGCATCCGCCGTTGCGTCGGCCAGGATCAGGCTGTCAGTGGGGCCCGCGATCATGTCGATACCGACACGGCCGAACAGGATGCGCTTGGCCTCTGCCACGAACTGGTTGCCGGGGCCGACCAGGATATTGGCCTTGGGCAGGCCAAAAAGGCCAAAGGTCATGGCCGCAACCCCCTGCACGCCCCCCATCGCCATGATCTTGTCGGCGCCGCAGATATGAGCCGCATAGATGATGGCAGGGGCCACACCCACACCGGGGTGCGGCGGCGAGCAGGCAGTGATATGCTTGCAGCCGGCCACCTTGGCAGTGGTCACGGTCATGATAGCGCTTGCGATATGGCTGTAGCGCCCGCCCGGCACATAGCAGCCCGCCGCATCCACCGGGATCACCTTCTGCCCGGTGATGAAACCAGGAGAGATTTCGGTTTCCACGTCTTGCATCGTGCTTTTTTGCAGCTCCGCAAAGCGCCGTACATTGTCGTGCGAAAACCGGATATCCGCCTTCAGCTTCTCGGGCACCAGCGCGCAGGCCGCTTCGATCTCCTGGGCTGTCAGCAGCACATTGCCCTCGTATCGGTCGAATTTGGCGGCATATTCCAATGCCTTGGCGTCGCCACCCGCCTCGATATCGTCCAGGATATCCTGAACAATCCTGTGGGTCTCAGAAGCATCCGACTTGGGGGTCAGGGCAGCCTTCTTCAGATATTCTCGGGTCATTTCCAGGGGGTCCTACTTGTAGATATCAGGAAGCAGCGTGGTCGAGATCGCCGGGATGTAGGCGATCAGCAGCACCACGATCAGCATGGTCAGCACAAACGGAATGGCGCGGGCGGCAATCTTGAGGATGGACTCGCCGGTGATGCCAGAGACGACAAACAGGTTGAGGCCCAGCGGCGGGGTGATGAAACCCACGCCCAAGGCGGTGATCATCATGATGCAGAACTGAATTTCGTTCATGCCGATGTTGTCAGCCAGCGGCTTCAGGATCGGCGCCAGGATCACGATATTTGGCGTCGTCTCCATCACGCAGCCCGCCGCAATCAGAATGCAGATCATCAGCAGGATCAGCATTGACGGATCATCAGTCAGCCCTGTCACCACCGTCACGAAACCCTGTGGCACGCCCATGATGGCCAGTGCCTCTGCCAGCGGGGCTGAAAAGGCGATGATTGGCAGGATCACCCCGTTCACCTTGGCCGAGCTGACCAGCATCGCCGGGAAGTCCGCCAGCTTCAGGGTGCCAAGCAGGAAGCCCATCAGGATGGTAACGACAACTGCTGTTGCGCCGGCCTCGGTCGGGGTCAGGCGGCCCGAGAAGATGCCATAAAAGATGATGCCCGGCACGATGAAGGCATACCAGCCGGACTTCAGCGCCTGGCCCAGATTGCCCAGCCATTCGCTCAGCCCCATATTGCCGCCTGTCTCATAGGTGTAGAGCCGGTTCATGATGATATTGGTGACGAGAATGGACACCAATATCGCAATCCCCGGAATCAGCGCTGCCAGGAACAGGGTGGAGGCGGAAATGCCCAGCACCAGGCCGATGATGATATAGGCGATGGAGGGTGGGATCAGAATGCCGGTGCAGGCGCCAGCCGCCACCAAAGCGCAGGCATAGGGGCGCGGATAGCCGCTTTCGACCAGCCGGTTGATGGTCATCCGGCCCACAGCCGCAGCGCCGGCGGCGTCAGAGCCAGAGATCGCCGCGAACATGCCGCAGACCAGCACCGTGGCCGAACCGAAGCCGCCACGGGTCCAGCAGGTCAGCGCCTCGGCCACATCGAGGAATTTTTTGCTGAGCCCGGTTCTGACCAGCACATCGCCGGTCAGGATGAACAGCGGCACCGCAGTCAGCGCAAAGGCATCAATGCCGGTGAACAGGCTTTCACCGATGGCGCTCAGCGGCAGGTCGCCGGACATCACCAACATGGTGATAGCAGCGGCGCCAATCGCGGCCCAGACCGGCACCGCCAGCGCGATCAGCCCTACAAACATGATTACCGGAAGGTAGAAGTCCCAGCCCAGCTCGACCGTTTGATTGAGTGTATTCCACAGCATTGCTTAAGGCCCCTCAGTCAAACAGCTTGTCGCCTTCAAAGACGGGCGTGCCGTCGCGAAGGCTGCGCCAGTCGCGCAAAAAGGATTGCAAAAGGCGCCAGACTATCAGCGCAAAGCCCGCGGGCACCGCCATCAAGAACCACACCATCGAGATCCGCAGCCCGTGGCTGACCGATCCGAATTTGGCCGAGACGAGCACAGTTTCGAACGACCAGTAGAGTGCCACCAGGGCGACGATGAACATCACCAGATCGCCAAAGATATAGATCAGCGCCTTGGGCCGCGGGCCAAGGTAGTGCAGGATCACGTCGATACGGATATGGGCGCGTTCCTTGACCGCTGCTGCGGCACCGATCCAGGCCAGGTAGATAAAGGAATAGCGGACGATCTCCTCGCCCCAGATCGAGGAAAAGGCAAACAGCTCGCGCCGGATCACCTCAATCGCCATGGTGATGACCAGCATCACGTAGAACACCAGAAGCAGCCAGCGCTCTGCGTTCTTGTCGAGGGTTCGCAGGAAGTTCATTGCTGTTCCCGTGGTTCAGGCACACCTGTGCAGTCAGCCGGTCAGGCTGTTGCAAAGGTGGCTGTTGGAAATGGTCGGGCGCCGCAAACCGGCGCCCGCACTACAAGCCTCAGGCGTCGTGGATGTAATATTTGCCCTGCGTGCCAGCGGCCTCTTCCAGCTTGGCGAAATTATCCATGGAGCCTGCCAGTTCCGTCTTGAAGGCATCCCATTCGCTGCGCTGATAGCCGCCCGCCTCTTTCCACTCGCCCAGCTGATCATCGCTGAGAGCATGGAACTCGACACCGGCCTTGGCCAGTTCCGCCATTGCATAGGCCCGGGCCGAGGGCACCTTGGCCAGATTCTGATGCGCGGTCAGTTCAGAGCCCCACATCACCCCTTCCTGCACATCGGCAGGCAGTGAGTTGAACCACTCCAGATTGCAGGAATAGACCTGACTGTCCGGCACGGCTTGGGTGAAGGTCACATGGCTGAGGATATCCTTGAAACCAAAGACATAAAGAGCACCGACGGAGGGATCGAGCGCATCCGCCACCCCCTGTTTGATCGCCGAAGGAGTCTCACCCCAGGCGACCGGCGTCGGGTTGGCGCCGACCATGCGGTAATACTGCTGCAGCATCTTCGAACCCGGCACGCGGAATTTCACGCCTGCCATGTCACCGGGCGAGGTCACCGCATTGCCGCCCTTGCGCACAGCAACCACACGGGGATCGATGTTCACATAGAACAGCGCCTTGAACCCGTTGGCCTCGACCTTGGGATGCACCTCCGCCTTCCAGAAATCCGAGTTCACCAGATTGGTGAACCGCTGGTTGGACCCACAGAGGTAAGGCATGTTGATCAGATCAACGGTAGAGGCGAAGGGGGCAAAGTTTGACAGCGAATGCTGTGCCGCCTGAATGGTGCCGCCCTGCACTTTCTGCACCAAGGCGCCGCCTGCGCCCAGCTGCCCACCGGGCGCCAGTTTGACATAGACCTTACCATTGGTGGCGTTCTGGATGTTTTCCTTCAGATCCAGCTGCATGATCGGATAGCTGCGCGACGCGCCCAGCACATAAGCGGTGGCAACGGTCATGATATGCTCTGCCGCGCGCTCGCGCTCTTTTTCTTCTTTGGCGGTCTGGGCAGCTGCCTCGGATGACCACAGCATGCCGCCTGCGCCAGCCACCAGCGCTGCGGTGAAAGAACCGGCTGAGGCCAGTTTCAGAAAGTTCCGGCGCTCAGCAGATTTGAGGCCATCCTTGCCATTCGTCATTGTCTTCCTCCCTTGAAAATCCATCAGCTGCCGTTGTTGTTTTTATGGTCAGCTTCGCGTTTGAGAATGGCCGCCACAAACAGGATTGCGGCGGCAAACAGAACCAGCATCTCTCCGACGTCCCCCAAAAACCCGCCGCCGCCAAAGGCGCCCAAAGCAACATTGGCAAAAAACACGGCAAAGACGGCGGCGGCAGTCCAAAGGAACATCACAAGATCCCGGTTTGTTATCTCGAACCCATTTGTAAGCGCTTACATCGCAAATGCAAGCGCTTACATAAGCAGATGGCAAGCCGTTCTTTTTGTGCTATGAAATGAAGAAGGGACAAGGCAGGCGTCACATGGGAAAAACCCGTTCAGCTCCGACACTTAACGATGTTGCCAAGGCGGCCGGAGTTTCCACCGCCACAGTATCGCGCTGCCTGAACGCGCCGGAGCGGGTAATTGAAGCAACCCGCCAGCGGGTGATGCAAGCTGTCGAATCACTGGGCTACACGCCGAACTATGCGGCCCAGGTCATGGCCGCCCGCCGCAGTTTCACCATTGGCGCCATAATACCAACGATGGACAATGCAATCTTTGCCCGTGGCCTGCAGGAGTTTCAGAACCAGCTGCGCGAGAGCGGCTATACGTTGCTGGTGTCCAGCTCAGCTTATGATCCCGAGATGGAGCGCGAGCAGATCCGCACACTTGTTGCCCGCGGGGCTGATGGCCTGCTGCTGATCGGTCATGCCCGCAATCCGGAAATCTATCAGTATCTGGAACGCCATCAGGTCCCTTCAATGGTGGCCTGGTCCTATGACCCGACGGCAACGCGGCCATCTGTCGGGTTCAGCAATACAGAAGCCATGGGAGAACTGGCACAGAAAGTGATTTCGGCCGGGCACCGGCGTATTGCGATGATTTCTGGTCGGACTTTGGGCAACGACCGGGCGCAAAGCCGCGTTGACGGCGTCAGGCGCGCCATGGGGGAATACGGCCTCGATGCAAATGCCCTGACGCTGATTGAAACGGACTATGAGATTGAAAAGGGCGCAGAGGCCTTTGAACAGCTAATGACGCTGACCCCGAGGCCGACGGTTGTCATGTGCGGCAACGATGTCCTTGCGGCGGGCGCACTGCGCGAAGCAGGAAGGCTGGGAATAAATGTGCCCGAGCAAGTTTCAGTCACAGGCTTTGATGACATTGAGCTGGCCGAAATCGTCAGCCCGGCCTTGACCACGGTTCATGTCCCCCACCGGGAAATGGGGCGCAAGGCCGCGATCGAATTGATGGCAATGGTCGAAGGCAGTTCAGAAGGCCGGTCAGTCTGCATAAAAACAAGGCTTGTGAACCGCTGTTCCCTGGCTGGCCCACCACGCCAACAATTGCCATAGGTTACTAAGTAAGCATCAGGCAGCTGGCACATGTATCGAAACCAGATGCTCCTGAGCAGAGATCTAACCTGTTCAAACCGGATGCAAAAATGTGTCTGATCAGGAACCACAACTCGCGGCAGTTCTTTCACGAGTTACGACTGTAAGTGAACGCTGCATCAGATTGCCAATGGCAGGAGCCATGAACGCTTCAACGCGGAGGTCGGTTGGTAATGAATGGCCGCAAAGGTGAAGATTTTTCGATGCGAACCATAGCGTAACATTTCAGCACCGATTGAGCGTGGCCCGCGCTGGAAACCCTCCCAAAGCTGAAGCCGCGGGGAATTTATGCGGCTATAGGGAAAGCGCAGGAATTTTGGCCCGGCTGGCCTCTCGGGTGCCGCAGGTCTGCAGACCGAAGTGCCAGAAGTAGCCGAACTTGTTGCATCCGCTCACATGCGCTGGCCAAGGGTTGCGCATACGATCGCACAAGTCGCCATCTGCCACTCTGTCGGGCTCAAAGACTATGAAACTTATTCAGGTTTCCTCAGGGGGGGGTGATTGCTTCGGCACGGCCCGCAACTCGGCAAGGAGTTCTGCATCAATCGTGATCATTTGCAGCGCCGGGCGGTTCAGATCCGTGCGAAATTTACTGCCGGGCAGACGCACGTCCGCAGCGTCATAGGTTCCGGCAAGCCTGGTCAGTGATTGTGCAAACTGCGCGCCGCTGAAATGGGCCGGATCAATGGCCAGCAGGAACTGACCGACACCGGGGTTGCCTGTATCCCGCCCGGAAAAGGACGGCGCCTGCGTACTCAGCTGCGCGCCGGTCAGGGCGGCGGCGAGGATTTCGACCATCAGGCCGATGTTGGCGCCCTTCTGTCCGCCGTAGGGCAAGAGCGAACCGGCCAGCCCGGCTGCAGGATCCCGTGTCGGCTGGCCGCCCTGGTCCTGAGCCCAGCCCAGCGGCATTTCTCCGCCCGCCTTTTCTCGCATCAGGATTGCCGTCTTGGTAACCGCGCTTGCTGACTGGTCGATGACAACCGCAGGCCCGTCCGATCCCGGCACCGCAAAGGCCATCGGGTTGGTTCCGAACAGTGGCGCAGTTCCGCCCGGCGGGGCCACACTGGCCGGGGCGTTTGAACAGCACAGCCCGATCAATCCGGCTTCGGCCAGCGGCAGCACATGATGGGCAAGCGACAGTGCATTATAGGACCGGGTGATCCCGGCCGCTGCAATGCCCTGTTCCCTTGCCTTGGTGATCAGCGCATTGGTGGCAAGACTGATCGCCGGATGGGCAAACCCGCCAACCGCATCCACCATGATGGCGCTTCCGACAGAGGAAAGAACGGAGGGTTCTGCCTGCCCGTCAACTTTTCCCAGGGCCATCTGTTCCTTGAACACTGTCAGGTAGTACAGCCCGCATACCGGGTTCCTTTCTGTTTCGGCCTGAACCATGGCGTGGGCCACCTGGGCCGCGGCTCCGGGGGCGGCACTGGCATCTGTCAGATAGGCGCAGGCCAGGGTTTCCAACTCTTTGGCGCTGATCTGAGGCATGTTCAGGCTCCCCCCTGCGCCTTGGCATAAGCGCGATGTGCATCGGCGGCCTCGGCGACAGCATCAAAATCAAGCTCAAAGCCAAGGCCGGGGCGCCCTTCAAGAGACAGAATGCCCTTTTGCGGCTCCAGACAGGGAGAGGCGATGATATTGTCTTTCAGCAGCTGCCACATGATCTGATTGCCATCATCCAGATTGGCCGCAGCGCGTCCGATGTGATGTTCTGCGCAGGTGGTGATGCCTGTGGTCATGCTGGAGTGGATGCACAGGGTGATCCCGGCGCCTTCGCAGATGGCCGAGGCCTTCATCATCCCTTTCAGCCCTCCAATCTCACGCGGGCCGACGGCTATCATGTCCGCCACCCCGCCGGCGCAGGCCTGAAAGACCTCCTGCAGGGTAAAGACGCTCTGATCTGCCCCCAAAGCAATGGGAGAGCGTTCTTTCAGATGTTTAAGCGGCGCCAGCGACAGGCTGGTGGTGGGCTGCTCGATATATTCGATATTGCAATCCGCGATGGCATTGATCATGCGCAGCGCATGGGCGGGCGGCCAGCCTTCATTGGCATCCAACCGCAGGCGGTGATCCGGGCCAATCGCCTGCCGGATGGCCCGGATATTGGCCAGGTCATACTCAGCCGAGATCCCGACTTTCAAATAGAGGATCGGATGGCCTGCTTTGACTCCGGCGCGTGCATCGGCCACCAGCTCTTCGGTGGTTTGCCCCTGAAGAAAGTAGAAATACCCGACGTCTTTGCGCTTTTCACCGCCCAGCAACTCCCAGACGGGACGGCCCATCAGCTTGCCCTGCAGGTCAAGCGCTGCC
Organism: Leisingera sp. S232; assembly: GCF_049800895.1. Classification (NCBI taxonomy): domain Bacteria; kingdom Pseudomonadati; phylum Pseudomonadota; class Alphaproteobacteria; order Rhodobacterales; family Roseobacteraceae; genus Leisingera; species Leisingera sp. S232. The sequence continues at coordinate 15,402 of NZ_JBNAFX010000012.1, forward strand.
ATTTCCAGCCCGCAAAACAACTGGTTGGCATAGCGCTGCATATTGCCGCCAAAGACCAGAAAATGACGCCGGTAAGCATCGTCCTGCGCGGATGAGATATCGAAAACGGAACGGCCAATGTAAGATCCGGCCAGCTTTTCCAGGATGATCTTCTGCGCATCCGCATCCGGCGCGGCAGTTGTCTCACCATAGCCGATGGTGCCGTCTTCGGCCTCCATCTCAATCAGGTTCACGGTGAAGGCATGCTCGACACCCTGCGACCAGACGTATGGAACCCGCGTTTCCAGCCGCAGCGGTGTGATGCGGATGTCTTTGATGTTCATGGCAATGCTCCCCAGACCATTTCACACGATCAGCCGCCCAGGCAGCGTTTCCTGACGGGACCTGCGGGCGGCCTGCACGGCCCTTGCTTTGCCCCGGCTGTCGCGAACAACCCTGTTACGTTATGGAAGGTTAATCCAATAAATATTCATGATAATAGAGAAGCCTCCGTTATGCGCCGCCCCGACTTGCCGCCGAAACTCGTCCAGAGCTTCCTGACCGTCCTTCAGATGCAAAGCTACACCCAGGCTGCGCATGCTCTGAATCTGACCCAGCCCGCGGTGACCCAACACATCTCCCGCCTCGAAGAGATCGTCGGTGTCCGCCTGATTGAGCGCAGCCGGGGAGTGGTGCTGCCAACCGCCGAAGCGCAGGCCCTGATGCCGGAACTGGAGCGGTTCGAGCAATCCGCCAAACTGCTGTTCGACAAGGCGCGAGCGGTGGCCGAGGGGGGCCGGAACAGCCTGCAGATTGCCACCCCGACCTCGCTGGTCGCGCATCTTCTGGTACCGGCAATAACAGAGCTTCGCCGATCCGGGACCGGGGTTTTCCCGGTGTTTCGCGAAGTGGACGATCACCGGGTCTACGACATGGTGCGCGCGGGCGAAGTGGATTTTGCGCTGACCTCCATGACTGGCAGCGACACGGCCCTGTCCTGTACATTCCTGCTTTCCGACCGCCCCTGCGTTGTCTGTCTTCAGGATCACCCGCTGGCCAGCACCGGATCTGTCAGCATCGAAGATATCCTGCCCTTCGAGCTCATCCGACCGCCGGCGGATACCTCCGCCAACCGCACAATCGGGATCTTTGAGAAAACCCTTCAGGCAGAGTTCACCTACGCTGCTGAAGCATCACGGCTAATGACAATGGAAACCATGGCGCGGGCGGGCCTAGGCGTGCTGATCCTGCCCGCACTATCCGCGCAGCTAAGTGCTCATACTGACCTGGTGTTCCGACCGATAGACACGGAAAAAGGTTGGCGAAGCTGCCAGTTGATCCGGCAAAAGCATTTACGCCCGTCACCTGTCGCCAAACAGGTCATGGAAGGCGTCCAGAGCAAAGTCAGAGCCTTGGAAATGGCCATGCCTGACCTTCTTGCCCGGCATGCACCACCCGGTTCACAGGACAGGACTTGAATGAACGCCTGCTTCCAATCTCCTGAACCAACCCAATCGCACCTGCGAAGATCAAGGACCTGCGCCGCAAGGCAATGGATCTCAGGGAGGGGCTAGCGGAACAAACGTCAAACCGCGTCTGCTCAAAAGAACATGCTGGAGGAGGCGTTACCGGCGGCCGTATTGTGCTCCCCGATCCTGGAACGACATATTGGTGAGCCTTCAATTCATTGAAAGGCAGAGCTTCGCCCCTGTGCTGTTCTAGCTGTGGCCAACCAGATCGACCGCTCGATCATATGCGACGACAATATCGCGGGCATTTTGACGCGCCGTGTCTGCTGTCATGCCCGCCTTATAAATGCCGGAGCCTATGCCAAACCCTGTGACACCAGCCTCCAACCAAGTTTGAAAATTGCCCTGCCCGACACCGCCAACGGCATAGGTCCTGGTCCCCGCTGGCAAAACGGCAGACACCGCCTTTAAACCATCCGGGCCAACCAGGTTGGAGGGGAAGAATTTCAACCCGTCCGCGCCATTGCGCAATGCGCAAAAGCACTCAGTCGGGGTCAACACGCCGGGATAGGACCCAAGGCCCAAGGCTTTGGTCGCCGCAATCACCTCGGGCATGGTATCGGGCGAAACGATCAGCCTGCCGCCAGCATCGGCGACACGTGTTACGTCCTCTTTGCTTAAAACAGTGCCAGCGCCAATGCTGGCCACATCCGCATAGGCACGCGCCAATCGCGAAATGCTGTCAAACGGATCGGGGGAGTTAAGCGGCACTTCGATGGTGGAAATACCACTTTCAATCAGAACCGCGCCAATAGCCTCAACCTCATGAGGACGAACGCCGCGCAGAATTGCTATGATCTCTCTAGGCATGGACGGTTCCTGTCTGAATATGAAATGCGGCGGCCAGCCCCGCCAAAGTCGTTGTTTCAACATCCAAAGAGCGACCACCGACACCCAGGAAGTCCAGCGCCATAAGGTAGATTTCACACAAGGGCGGTGCGCCAATCAATGTCACCGACTGGTCACGCCAGTAGTGCACAACGGACATCAGTTCCTGCCCGATCAGCAAGCCCGATAGGGTTGCGCGCGCCGTGGCGCTGTCTTGATCCCGCACCAGCATGTCGGCGCGAATAGAGAACAGCCGCCGTGGCACAGCCACCGGGTCTTGCGTTGCCAGACGCACGGCAGACCTGAAGGCATTGTCGCTCCAGCCGTCCAGTATCATGGAATGGGACAGAACCGATGTTTGGGAGAAGAAGGCGAATTGCTCGCCCGTCATGCAGGTTTCAAAGTGTTGAATTGCGCCATCTTTGACCTGCACCCATTTGGTGTGGGTGCCAGGCAGGCAAACAGTGCCGGCAAAGGATGGCTCTGCATGCAAAAGCCCCGCGATTTGGGTTTCCTCGCCGCGCATGACATTGGCCGGTGCCATTTGTTTGACGCCCGGCAGGATGTGGACATTGCGCGTGGCCCCACGGACTGACACCGCGCCCTCTCCCAATGCGTCAAGGCGGGTTGGCGCGCATAAATAAGGCGCTTCGCACCAGCCCTGTGCAGCTCCGGCCATACCGCAGATGATTGCCGGCACGTCCTGGGCGATCCCAAGCTTGTCGAGGCTTTCTTCGAGGACGCGGTCAAAATCGTTGCGTTTCAGGCGTGACATGCCAAGCGGTGCGGTGGTCGAGTCAAGGACGCTGCCGTCCCTGCCGATGACCCAAAGACGAAATCCGGATGTGCCCCAATCAACGGCAACAAAATATGTGTCAGTCATGACTTATCGTCCCATCAATTCAGGGGCCAGCCAAGTGGGCAGGCCCAATGTGATGGCGGGAAACAGGATGATGAAGACCATCAACAGACAGAACGCGCCAAAGAACACCAACGTCCAGCCCAGCCCTTTGGACAGCGGGATTTCGGCAATTGTGCAGGCCAGCAGCAGGCTGATGCCGTATGGCGGTGTGATCTTGCCGATCGCCAGCGCCATGATAACAAGGATGCCCAGCTGCAACGGGTCGGCGCCGATGGTGGCGGCTACTGCTGCCAGTACGGGCACAAAGATCAACATCGCAGGCGCCGGGTCCATGAACGTTCCAAGCAGCAAAAACAGCACGGTGGCAAACACCAGGAACATCGTCGGGCTGCTGGCATAGGTTTCAAACAACCCGCCTGCCACATCAAGGATGCCGTAAAAGGACATCAACCAGCCAAACAGCGTGGCGGTGCCAACGCAGATCATCACGACCGCTGTCAGCATGGCGGTTTCAATCGCCACCTCCATCAGCATTTTGACCGACATCTTGCGATACACCACGACGCCCACGGCCACGACATAGACCGACGCGACAGCAGCCGATTCCGTCGCTGTCATCACGCCGGTCAGGATACCGCCAATGATCACAGCGATGACCGACACAGGGATCAGCCCTTTGGCGAGAATTTCAATTTTTTCGCTGCGCGGTTTCGTTTCGGTGCTGGGCAGGTCGATCCCATATTTATGGGCGTAATACCACGCGATCACCAGTTGCGTCAGCCCCACCAGAATGCCCGGTATGTAACCTGCGATGAACAAGGCTCCGATCGACACATTGGCGGAGGCCCCATAGATCACCATCAGGATTGAGGGCGGGATGATCGACCCAATCGACGACGACGCGGCGGTCAGCGACGCGGCGAAACCGGGAGAATAGCCCTTTTCTTTCATTGCAGGCACCAGAATGGCCCCGATCCCGGCCACATCCGCGGTTGAGGAGCCAGAGACACCACCCATCAACATGGACGACACCACATTGATATGCGCCAAGCCGCCCTTGATCCGTCCGACCAGCAGGTCGGATAATCGCACAATATCGCGGGTGACGCCGATCTTGTTCATCATCAGCGCAGCGAACATGAAACCGGGGATTGCCAGCAGCAGGAAATTGTCGATGCCGGCAAAAAGCTTTTGCGGCAGCACCACGATGCTGAGGCTCGGGTCGGCGGCGATTGTAATAACCGACGAGAACAGCAAGGAGATCGCCAGCGGCACGCCGATTGTAAACAGGATCACGAAACTGATCAAAAGAATGGAAAGCGCAAGTTCGGACGTCATTTCAGGTCCTTCGCAGAAATTTCGGCCTTGTTGGCGTCAAGAATGGCATCAATGCCATCGGCTGTATCACCAGGGCTGACAAACAGCTGTTCCAGCGCCATCAACGCAATCAGCCCGCCACCGATCAAAAGCGAGGCGTAGATATAGATCATGCGGATGCCGGTCGCCGGATTTTTCTTGAGCAGGCCCAGCTGCACGAAATCAATTGATGACCATGCAATGATCACCCCGCCCGCCATCACTGTCAGCAGCATCAAGGTACGGTGGATGCGTTTGGGCAGACCTGGCAGGCGCGTTTGCAGCAGATCGACCTCAAAATGGGTGCCTTTGCGCACGGCGATTGCAGAGGCAAACATGACCATCCACAAAAAGCAGAACGGCACGATGTATTGAATTTCAGGGATCGACGTGAAGAACACATAACGCGTCAGAACTTCTGTAAACAGGCAGACCAGCAGCATAAGGCACATCAGTGCCGCGCTCTTTTCCAGCCCCCATTCGATCTTATCAACGATCTTGTGTAACATCGCGCCCTCCTCAAAGCGGTGTCAGAATGCGGCCCCCACTAAAACGCAGGGGCCGCCAGGGAGGTATCTTATTCAGCAGCGGCAGCGATTGCAGCTGCCAGATCTTCAAGACCGTTTTCGGCGGCAAAGTTGGTCACAACGGCTGCAGAGGCTTTGATCAGCGGGCCTTTGTCTGGCTCGGTGAAGACGACGTCATAATCTGCCGCAAGGGCAGCCATGTTCTTCATGTCCAACTCCCCTTCAAGGGCCACGTCAAAGTCAGCAGCCTCCAGGGCGGCTTCGCGGATCGCGGCCTGATGTTCGTCCGACAGACCAGCCAGTGCTGCGGCATTGCCGACCAGCGGGCGCACTGTGATCGAGTGCTGTGTCAGCGACACGTTTTTGGCAACCTCGGCCCAACGCGCGGTGGTGAAGGTGGTGAATTCGTTTTCGGCCCCGTCAACAACACCGGTTTGCAGCGCGGTATAGACTTCGGGAAACGCCACCACAGACCCAAGCGCACCCAGACCGGACCACCAGTCCAACATCACGTTCCATTCCCATGTGCGCATTTTCAGACCTTCAAGGTCCGCAACGCCATTGATGGTCGCATTCGTCGTGATCATGTTGCGCTGCGCGCCACCAAAATAGCCCAGAACCTCGACACCTGTGGCGCCTTGATAATCGGCGCCCATTTGTGTGCCCACATCGCCGCGTGTGACCGCTTTCATGTGGTCGATGCTTTGGAAGACATAAGGAAGCTCAAGAATACCCATCGCAGTGGAATATTCGGCCATTACACCGGGGGTGGAGACGGTAAAGTGGATGATACCCGTCTGCACCGCATCCAGCAGTTCGGGGTTGGACCCCAGCGCGCCGTTGTCGGAGACCGACACGGCAACCTCTCCACCTGTCTTTTCTTCGACCAGACGCGCAAATTCGCGCGCCGAGATCGAATGCGGGTGATCTGTCGGCGTAACGACACCCACGCGCAATGTAACGTCTTGTGCAAATGCAGCACTGGACAGCGCCAGGGTGCTTGCGGTGATCATGGCAATTTTGCCAAAGGACATCAGTTTCATAGTTTCCTCCTCTTAAACTGACTGGGTTCGATCAACTTCAGCTGCTGATCGTGAAATGATGGATGAAATCGCGGTCGGGGGAGACCCCAATGCCAGGACCATCCGGTATAGCAACCTGTCCGCCGCTGGCGGCGACTTGGCGCTGAATATCCAAGGGTTCGGTCAGCAATTCGTCGCGGAATGTGTTGTGGGTCGTGTCAAATTCCAGCATCGGCTCCCACGGGAACAGACCACCGGGCAAAGGCGGCATCGCGGCCAGCAGATGCATGTTGGTGGCCACCGCCACGGCAGAACCCCAGACATGGTTCACCACGGGGGTGAAATGCGCGTGACACAGGGCCAGCACCCGGAGGTATTCGCTGATCCCGCCCAACGCGCAGACCTCTGGCTGGGCAATATCGAGACCACGGCTTTCCAGCAGCGCACGCCAGCCCCAGCGGTTAAACTCTGCCTCACCGCCCGAGATGTTGACCCGCAGCCCCTGGCGCAATTCGCGGTAGCCATCCAGGTCCTCAGGCGCCACCGGTTCTTCGAACCAATAGGGGTCGAACTCCTCCATGGCGCGGCCAACATAAAAGGCATCATGGGTGGTGTAGGCGTGGTTGGCATCGATCATAAAGCGATAGTCATCGCCCACGCCGCGGCGCACGGCCTCGATCAGACGCACGTCGTCCTTGGGGCCCAGACCGACCTTCATCTTGGTGGCTTTGAAACCCATGTCTTTGATCGCCGCAGCCTCGTCCTGAAAGCGCGCGACCAGGCTGTCGGCGCTTTCAGGGCGCAGCATCATGCCGTAGCCATAGACATCGATCTTGTCGCGGTGCGCGCCGCCAATCATTTTGTGCAGCGGCAGGCCCGCAACCTTGCCCGCAATATCCCACAGCGCAATGTCGACGCCGGACAGCGATTGCAGCGGCATTCCCTTTTGGCCGTGATCGCGCATCAGGTTATAGACCTTGTGCCAGATCACATCGCGATCCAGCGGGTCCATTCCCAGCACCATGGGCTGGATCACCTGTTCAACGATCCCTTTGTTGGCCAGCGCGATGTTACCCGCGCCAAAACATTCGCCCCAGCCCGTGATGCCGTCGTCTGTCTCTACCTCAACCAGATGGGCGGTTCGTTTGGTGTAATACTGCTGCGAATACCCCAGTGGCTCGGGCAAATCATAGCCCAGAACATGGCTGGTGATGCGGGTGATCTTCATGGGTTCAGCCCTCCGAATGTGGTGGTGTCGAGCGCGCGCGTGATCCGCTTTTGCACAAGGTAGTCGTGCAGCGCGAGGGCAGAGCAATCATGCCCGATCCCCGATTGCCCGATCCCGCCGTGTGGCAGATCAATGTCGTATTTCACGCCGTTGATTTGGATTTCGCCGTAGCGCAGCCGTGCCGCATACCCTTCGGCCCGCGCCAGATCGCGGGTAAAGATATAGGCCGTCAGCCCACCTTCTTCGCAATCGTTCGCCATACGCAAAAGGTCTGTTTCAGTATCGAAAGGCACGATGCTTACAATCGGTCCAAAGGTCTCTTCGCGGTACACGGCCATTGTTTCGGTCACGTCCGTCAAAACAGTGGGGGCCAAGTAATGCCCGGTGTTCAGGCCCGCTGGCCTGTCGCCACCTGCCAAAAGCGTAGCGCCCGCAGACACAGCGTCATCAACCAGCCCCTTAAGCCGCGTCCACGCCCGCCCATCAATGACAGGCCCGGTGGTGATGTCGGTGTCCTTGTCGAACCCGACCTTGGCGGCTTTTGCCCGCGCAACGACCTTTTCCGTAAAGCTATCGCGCACCGCTTCGACGACGAACACACGGTTGGGAGAGACGCAAATCTGCCCGGCATTGCTGAACTTCACGCCCGTGACGATATCAGCCGCCAGATCCAGGTCGGCATCTTCAAACACCAGCACGGGCGCGTTGCCGCCCAGTTCCATCGAGTATCGTTTGATCGAGGTCGCGCCGGTGCGCATGATATGCTGGCCCGTCTTTGTGGACCCGATCAGCGTGATCACTTGCGGGATGATAGAGGCCGTCAGCGCGTCAGCGACTGCATAGCTTTCGGTCGCCAGGATCTGCACAACCCCTTTGGGCAGTCCGATCTGATTGCATAACGCGCCGACAGCATAGGCCGAGATGGGCGTCGCATCAGAGGGGCGAATGATAATCGGGCAGCCTGCCGCCATCGCCGGGCCGATTTTGAACGCAAGGTTCAGCAGCGGAAAGTTCCAGGCCAGAAAGGCCACCGCTACACCCGCAGGTTCATAGACCATGCGGTGCGTATATGTGCCGGCGCGGTCCGCCAATCCATAGTCCTGCAGCCTTGCAATTTCTTCTGCGTAGAAATCCAGGGATGCGACCAGCCGGTCCCAATCTTCTTCGGTCTGTGCCCAGGGTTTGCCCATCTCATGATGCACGCAACGGCGCAGCCAGTCTTCGTTTGCGATGACGGCATCGCGCATTTTGCGCATCCACCGTTGTCGCTCCGCAATCGGAGTGGCCGCCCATCCAGGAAAGGCGGCTTTGGCCGCATCCAATGCCCGTTCCGCATCGTCATGGCCCGCGACCGCCACGGACGCGACCAGCGTTTCTGTCGCCGGGTTGATGACATCTCGTGTGGCTGTGCCGTTGGTCAAGGCGCCGTCGATATACATGTGTGTTGGAAAATCCATGGCGCGTCTCAATCAAACAGGGTTTCGATGTTGGTCTTGATGCTATCGCCGACATAAAGCGCCATCGCCTGAATGGTGGAGGTCGGGTTGACCGCCCCCGCTGTCGGAAAGATCGAGCCATCGACAATGAACAGGTTCTTCACGTCGTGACTGCGCCCCCATCCATTCACCACAGAGGTTTCGGGATCATCGCCCATCCGGCAGGTGCCCATCTGATGCCAGCCGGCACGCCACCACACCTTGTCGTCATTCTTGCTCAGCACCTTCTTTGCGCCAGCCGCGAGCAGAATTTCCTTTGCCTGCTCTTCTCCATGACGCAGCATTTTTCGGGTGTTCTCACCCAATCGATAGGTGATCTTTGGTGCAGCTATGCCGTCGCTGTCAGTCAGATCTGGGTCGAGCGTGACGCAGTTGTGCTCTTCTGGCAGATCCTCGCTGACAACGGTCAGGCCAGCCAGATAGGGATAAACATTGTCCATGATCTCACGATGTTCGGCGCCCCATGGGATCGGATTGTCGATGCCATAGCCGCCAAGGGCATAGGTCATGGGCGTCGTGGACCGCCCCGAGTGCAACCCGTATCCACGCACAAAATCGCGGTTCGGATCGGTTTCATAGAATTCCTGTGACAGGATCGAACAGGCCATCGGCCCTTCATGCCCCAGCATCGGCTCATCAAAGACACCGGCGACACCCGTCAGGGGATGAAACATCAGGTTCTTGCCAACCATACCGTTGCGATTGGCCAACCCGTCGGGGAAGGCTTTGGATGTGGAGTTCAGCAACAAACGCGGGGTGCCGACACCGTTACAGGCAACAACAACCAGTTCGGCCCGTTGTTCATGCACTTGGCCGTCAGACCCGTGATACAACACCCCCGTCGCAAAGCCTGTGCTGTCATCAACAAGAATTTCGCGCACACGGGCTTCGGTGCGCAGTTCAACCCCCGCATTTTCCAGCAGCGGCCAATAGGTAAAGTTGGTGCCGCCCTTGGCCCCCGCCGCACAGCCCAGATCACAGGTGCCCGCATTCACGCAGGTCTGTCGCCCGTCGTGATCCTGACTGAGGATTGACACATCCGACGGCCACCAGTGGTAGCCCATGGCATTGAACCCTTTGGCAAGGGTCTGTCCCAGCTTGCCGATCGGGATTGGTGGCAGCTCTGGTTTGTAATCAGGATAGGCCGGATTGCCGCCCAGCCCCGACACGCCTGTGTTGCGGTCATTCATGTCATAGAACGGGGCAAGCGTTTCATAATCGACGAGCCAATCCGCACCAACACCATCCAAGGATTTGGTACGGAAATCAGAAGGCTTCATGCGCGGCCAATGGCCCAGAAAGTTGATGGTCGAGCCGCCAACCGCATTGAAATTCACCGGGGTGATGCAGCTGTCATCCGCATTGATCGGATAGTCCTGTTTCAGGCCTCGCACATTGGGATCGCAGGAAAATTTTCCATAGCGGGCCAGTTCGTAATCGTCATCCCGGCTCGGGAAATCCCTGTCTTCAAGACGCGGCCCCTGTTCCAGACACAAGATGCGCATTCGGGTTTCGAGCAATGACCACGCAATTGCAGCACCCGATGCACCGGCGCCAATGATCAAAACGTCAACGGGTTCATTTTGCATCGCGATACGCCTTTCCCCGCGCGCGTACTGGCGCGGTCAATTGATCCATCAATGCGGCGCTTTCGCGTTCAACCGGATAACCTGTGGGATGGATTGGATGCGCGCCGACGCCAAAATACGGGCGCGTATCAGCGCGGCTGTAGTAGCCCATATAGGCCAGCCGAAGGAGCGTCTCGAATGCCTGACCACAAGCCGCTTCGACGCGCTTCAATTCCGCGACCTTTTCATCGCGCGGCAAAGCTAAAAATTCGCCTGAAACCGCGTTCAGGATTGTCTCCACCGCCCCTATCGGATCGGGCGCATAGGCTTCTGCAGTCGGGAAAAACTCCGCCACTCCCAATGCGCCTGCACCGGGGATCCGCCCGTCTTCGCTTGGCGGGATCAGTTCATCTAGGATCGCATCCAAGAGAGATCTTTGCATGTCTGTCCACATCTCGGCCTACCTTTCCGACGTGCCGGAACGGGACACCGCATCGATGGCCACTGCCAGCAGCAGGATCGCACCAGAGAACATCAACTTGTCAGCGGCACTCGCGCCCGACAGGTCCAACCCGTTTCCAAGTGATCCAATGACCAGCGCCCCAAGAATGGCATTCCAGACTGAGCCACGCCCGCCGAACAGGGATGTGCCGCCGATGACAGCTGCGCCAATGGATTCCAACAGCAGCGACCCGCCCGCAAAGGCCGTGTACGATACAGAACCAAACCGTGAGGCACCGAAGATTCCGCCGATAGCTGCCATAAGCCCGACAATGGCAAAAGCAGACACGCGGATGCGTTTGACATTCATGCCCACACGCCGCGCGCTCTCGGGATTGCCGCCGACAGAAAAGATCGAGCGCCCATAGGGCGTTGAGGTCGTGATCCAGCCGACCAGCGCCGTGATCGCCATAAGCAACACAATGAGCAACGGTACGGACCGATAGCTGTTCAGCGTCGCCACTGTCGCCAGCATGAGCGCTCCGAAGAACACGATCTGCCCCCAGACAGCTGCTGTGCTGTCCAGTTCCAGGCCGCGCGCTTTGCGTTGTGCCTGTCTGCGCAGGCTCATCCAGACGAACACGACGATACATGTCAGCGCCAGCACCCAGCCAAGCGCATCGGGCAGAAGGACCCGGGCAAAGCCGCGCACAAAGGGATCACCCACATTCAGGTTTCCCGTCGGCAGGATCTTCTGCATCAGCCCCTGAAATCCAAGCAAGCCAGCCAGTGTCACCACAAAGGACGGAATGCCCACATAGGCCACTAAGACCCCCTGCGCCGTGCCCATGACAATGCCTACGCCCATCACGATCAGGCAGGCCAGCGGACCAGGCACGCCAGCCAGCACCAGCACGCCCAAAAGCGCGGCACAGACGCCAGCGGTTGCCGCGGCCGACAGGTCTATGTCTCCAAGCAGCAGAACCACCGTGATGCCGACAGCCAGCGTGGCAATCACTGCCGATTGCATGAAAAGGTTGTAGATGTTGCGTGGGCTGAGAAAGATGAACCGGATGTTTTCTGCATCCGGGTCGCCCCAATATTCCCACAGCGGCACAGCCAGACCAAAATAGGTCCAGATCGCGGCCAGAGCCAAAAGGACAGGCACAAAAGCGCCAAACCGCGTTTCGCGCATGATGCGCAGTCGGTTGATAAAGGAGAGTTTGTGCTCAGGCTGCATTACCGGCCTCGTCATCCAGGCCGCGTGTCATCGCGACGACGATTTCATCAGGGGTGGTTTCATCCTTGCGCCAGGTCGCGACATTGCCGCCGTGGCGCAGAACACAAATGCGGTCAGCGACCTCAAAGATGTCACGCATATTGTGCGAGATATAGACAACTGCGTGGTTGGTATCGCGCAGCCGCTTGACCACATCGAGAACCTGCCGGGTTTGCGCAACACCAAGGGCCGCTGTTGGTTCATCCAACATAACGACACTCCCATCCGCCCCAACAGCGCGGGCAATGGCGATGGCCTGACGTTGACCACCTGACAGGCCGCCAACTTTGGCGCGCACGGATTTCAATGTACGCACCTGCAAACGATCAATCGCCGCCTGCGCTTTGACTTCCATTTCCAGATCATCAAGCGGACGCAGCAGCTGCGGCAGGAACGACCAGCCGGGTTTCACCGGTTCTGCACCAAGTGACAGGTTCGCAGCCACATCCAGATTTTCACAAAGAGCCAAATCCTGATAGACGATCTGGATGCCCAGGTCGCTTGCATCATGCGGGGTATTCACACTCACCGGGGCTTCATCCATGAAGAACTGGCCTTCGTCAGCAGCATGAGCCCCGGCCAGAACCTTCATCAAGGTGGACTTGCCCGCACCATTGTCGCCAACCAGCGCCATGACCTCGCCACGGGCGACCTCAAAGTCGACACCGCGCAGGGCGTGGACGCCGCCAAACCGTTTGTGGATACCGCTCACGCGCAAGTGAGCGGGCGGGGCCCTGAGCCCCACCTTGTTTTCATGTTCAGACATTTTTGTACCGATTACTGGCAGAAAGTTGTTTCTGCGGCTTCGCCTTGGCACACCATCTCTTTGGTGATGGATTTGTCATTGGCGATCACATAGGCAACGCCATCCACACCAACGGCGGAATAGGATCCGACCGGAACGTAAGCGACTGTCGCGCCAACACCGTTTTCAACGGTTTGTGGAGCAAGATCTGAGAAGTCTTCGCCGTTGACCAGGCGCACAGAAACCTGCGCAGCTGCTGCCGCCATATCTTCAAGCGGCCGCCAGCCACATTGGGTTTGTTTCCCAAGCAACATAAGCTGCTGCGCCTGAACGGTGCAATCAAGACCAGAGACCGGAACGGTTCCCGCCATACCCTGCTCTTCCATTGCAGCAATTGCGGCACCAGCATTGCCGTCATTGGAAGAAACCACCCCTTGGACGTTATTGTCCAATTGGGTCAGCGCCTGATCCATAGAACGACGTGCGATCGCCGGATCCCATCCTTGGGTCCAGTTTTCATAGCCCATGACACGCGCGCCGCTTTCGTAAAGCGGCGTCAACGCGCGCAATTGGCCATTGTGAATGACAGCTGCGTTTGGGTCGGTTGGCGAGCCCTTCAGCATGACCAACGTATCACCATCTTTGGTGTTGTTGATGACATGCATCGCCTGATCATAGCCCATACCTTCAAGATCGGCTTGAACCCAGAATGTCGTGTTCGCCGAATTGATCATCCGGTCATAGGCGATCGTCGGTACGTTTTCTTCGGCGGCAGTATCGGCAATAATGGCGGAGCTTTCACCGTCAATCGGGATCACAACCAGAACCTTGGCACCCTGCGTCAAGGCTTGCTCAGCCTGGCGTTGCTGCACCGAAGTGTCGTTGTTGGCGTTGAAAACCTCAACTTTCACGTCCGGGGCAATCTCTGCCATCGTGCGCAAAAACGCTGCCGCGTCCTGCTGTTCCCAACGTGGATTTACGTTCTCAGGCAGCAAGAGTGCCACCATGTTTTCGGCAGAAGCTGACTGCGCAACAAGCGTCGCATTGGCCAGCATGGTCGTCGCGAGAAGACCTTTCTTTAGGTCGGAAAACATCATATTCTCCCTGTCGATGTTTTGGCACCTTTGCTGGCGCCTTTTCGTCTGGTGGTTTCCCCGAAATCTCGGGTTGGATCCGGTAGCGCGACGTTGATTGAACCCGGTGTCGTGCTACCCCCCACTAGCCTACGCACCACTGCAGGCTGGTGAATGTCTTTTTCTGGTCTGTCAGTTCGTCGAACCCCCGCCAGCCATTTCTTTCAGGGCGCTCTCAAGACGTTGACTCGTGTCGCTCAGATGGGCGGTCATCATCTCTTCCGCCAGCCCATGGTCCCGCGCCTTGATCGCCTCAAGGACCTTGCGGTGAAAGGGGATCGAATTTGCGTTTTCTCGCGGATCACGATTGGTCAGCCGGATCGAACTCAGCAGCGCAGAGAAGATCACACCCTCCATCGACAGCAGGATTTCGTTATTGGCCGCGCGCAGGATACCACGGTGAAACAGGGCGTCCGCGACCACGAAGTCTTCGATTGAATGGCAGTCTTCTTCCATGCGCACCTGAGCGGCCTCGATCTCGGCAAATTGCTCCTCAGTGCCGTGCATGGCGGCCCAGCCCGCGGCCTTTGGCTCCATCATGCGGCGCATATCTAGCAGCTGGCGCAAAAAAGCAGGCTTCGGGTCAACAGACAGGTGCCATGCCAATACATCATCGTCCAACAAGGCCCAACTCGCCCGGCGCCGCACCCGTGTGCCACTGCCGCGTTTCACCTCCAGCAGCCCTTTGCTGACGAGCAGTTTTACCCCCTCACGGATCACGGATTTGCTCACCCCGAAGCGCTGAGAGAGCTTTCCCTCATCCTCGATCAAGGCGTTTTCTTTGTAGTGACCTGCAACAATGCGACGTCCCAGTTCCCGGGACACTTGCATAGCGAGTCCCGGCGCCACACCGCTCGCATCCTTCAGATCGTAATAAAGCATCTCATTCATTCGATCACCTTAAACATCTGATGTTTAGCAAGTCCAGATAAATTTTTTCATTCTACGCGCGAACCCTGACCGCCTCTCTTTCCATCTAGCTGTTGAAAATATGGGGAAACTGGGTCTCTTACCTGTGGTGCTATCAACACGGACATCAATTTGGCCCACCAAGGTTTTAATGTCGTTCGGTCTGACAGACTCGAATCAGCCGGCCAAATCCCGGACCTTTGCCGGGATCGCAATGGCGCCTGGGGTGGTCATCGTCTTTTCGCAACAACGTCACGCTTTGCCATGAGATGAATACTCCTCCAGCCTGCGCGCGATCCGGTCGTGTGGCAAAGAAGCCGGCTCGGCAACTGGCTGCGGGGCCTGCCGGGGGAGTATGACATCGTGACTGTCCAGGGAATTAGGAGCGCCCTGCAGGCCGCAAGGACCCCAAGCTTATGCCGCTGCGAACACGTCCCGGGATCGGCCCGGTCACGGCATCGGCATGTGTCGCGACCGCTGGCGCCGGGCATCAGCTCCGCAATGGTCGCGCGTTTGCCGCCCGGCTGGGGCCGACATCGATCAACTGGTCATACGGCAGCAAAGTATGCCTTGGGCGCATACCTAACATGGGAGATCGAGACCTCCGACGTTTGCCTGTCACCGGCATCACTGCCCGATTGAACGAAAAGCATGTCAATCCCGACCGCATTGATCCTTGGACAATGGGATTTTCGGCCCCTCCCGAGCGCGTGCCTAGGTTTCTCTCGCCGCTGCACCTACCCGCGGCTTGGCGCGGCATCACAACTGGCAAGGGCCGCCCGATGGGCGGCCCTCTCGACGTTCTCACATGTGCCAGCGTCCAGCTTACTCACCGCCGCCCAGCTGGTGGACATAAGACGAAACCGCGCGGATTTCTGCCTCGGTCAGGCGGGTGTTCCAGGCCGGCATCACGCCATAACGCGAATTGGTCACGGTCTCGGTCAGGGTGGCGTAATCGCCGCCATAGAGCCAGATCGCATCCGCAAGGTCCGGCGCGCCCTGAGCGCGGTCCCCGGTGCCGTCATCCGCGTGGCAAGACGCGCAATTATCGGCAAAGACAACCGAACCGGCCTCAACCTGGGATGCATCCCGCGCCTCGCCGGACAGCGACATCACATAGTTGACCACTTGGGAAATCTCTTCTTTCTCCAGCAGCTCGTCCCGGCCAAAGGCAGGCATCTCGGAATAGCGTGCATCATCACTGTCTTCATTGCGGATACCGTGGGTGATGGTGGCATGGATATCCTCCACCGAGCCGCCCCAGAGCCAGTCGTCGTCCAGCAGGTTCGGATAGCCCTTGGCACCTGCCGCGCCCGAGCCGTGGCACTGGGCACACCAGGTCTTGAACACGGCGGAACCGGCGGACACCGCATAGGAACCCAATTCCGGATCCTCCGCGATGGCGGTCAGCTCAGCCGCTTCCAGCTTGGCGTTGACCGGCGCGTTGGCCTCTTCCACTGCAATGATTTCAGCTGCCACATCGCCGCGCGTCGACCAGCCCAGCACCCCTGCTGTGGCGCCGTTGATCAGCGGCCATGCCGGATAGGCGACGGTGTACAGCACCCCCCAGATCATGGTGGCATAAAAGGTCCACAGCCACCAGCGCGGCATCGGGTTGTCGAATTCCTCGATCCCGTCCCACTCATGGCCGGTGGTGTTCGGATCGCCTTCGAACTTTTGCGATTTCTTGCTCATGCCCTCGCCTCCTTGGTCTCGGCGGGTTTGTCAGCGCCTGTGGCAGGCGCCGGTGCATCATCATGCCGGAACGGGATGTCTGCAGTATCCGTGTAAACCTTGGTGCTGCCCGGGCGGAACGCCCAGATCACAACACCGATAAAGAAGGTGAACAGGAACAGCAGCATCCAGCTGTCCGCGAACTGCCGCAGGAGTGTGTAAAGTTCCATACCATCCTCCCTCAGCGGCTTGCGTCCGGGGTGAAGGTCGAGAAATCGACCAGCGTGCCCAGCATCTGCAGATAGGCGATCAGCGCATCGGCCTCGGAGATCCCCGACTTGCCATCAAAGTTGCGCACATTGATGTCCTCGCCATAGCGCTCCAGCAGCCCGTCATAGTCGCTGTCCGGATCGGCCTGGGCGCGGAAATCAGCCTGTGCGGCTTCGATCATCTCGTCCGTGTAGGGCGTGCCCAGCATCGCATTGGTGGCCAGAAGATCGCCAATGTATCTGCCGTCGATCTTCTTCTCTTCGAGGAAGCCGTATTTCGGCATCACCGACTCTGGCACCACCGCCTGCGGGTCGCGCAGGTGGTCTGCGTGCCATTCATCCGAGTAGCGACCGCCGACACGGGCCAGATCCGGCCCGGTCCGCTTGGAGCCCCACTGGAATGGGCGGTCATACATCGACTCCGCCGCCAGCGAGTAATGGCCATAGCGTTCCACCTCATCGCGCATCGGACGGATCATCTGGCTGTGGCAGACATAGCAGCCTTCCCGGATATAGACCTCGCGGCCCGCCATCTCGAGCGGGGTGTAGGGACGCATGCCCTCCACCTTCTCGATGGTGTTTTCCAGATAGAACAGCGGTGCGATCTGCACCAGGCCGCCGATGGTCACGACCAGGAAGCTGAAGATCAGCAGCAGG
Source organism: Leisingera sp. S232 (assembly GCF_049800895.1). Lineage (NCBI taxonomy): Bacteria > Pseudomonadati > Pseudomonadota > Alphaproteobacteria > Rhodobacterales > Roseobacteraceae > Leisingera > Leisingera sp. S232. The sequence goes on from NZ_JBNAFX010000012.1 coordinate 32,904, forward strand.
GTCGCGTTGGTCTCGAGGATCTTATGTTTGTCGAGAATAGACATTGCTTCCTGGCTCCTTATTCAGCCGGAACCTGGACCGTCAGGCTGGCCTCTTTGGCCGGCGCCTTACGGACCGTCATCCACAGGTTGTAGCACATGATGATCGACCCTGCGAGGAACATCACCCCGCCCAGACCCCGCACCACATACATCGGGAACTTCGCAGCCACGGTGTCAGCAAAGGAGTTCACCAGGAACCCGTTGGCATCCACTTCACGCCACATCAGGCCTTCCATGATCCCGGTCACCCACATCGACGCCGCGTAGAGAATGATGCCGAGCGTGGCCAGCCAGAAGTGCCAGGAGACCAGCCGCAGGCTGTAGAGGCTCTCGCGTTTCCACAGCGCCGGCACCAGATAGTACAGAGCACCGAAAGTGATCATGCCGTTCCAGCCCAGCGCGCCGGAGTGCACGTGGCCAATGGTCCAGTCGGTGTAATGCGACAGCGAATTCACTGCGCGGATCGACATCATCGGACCTTCAAAAGTGGACATGCCGTAAAAGCCCAGCGAGATCACCATCATCCGGATCACCGGGTCGGTGCGCAGCTTGTCCCAGGCGCCCGACAGCGTCATCAACCCGTTGATCATACCGCCCCAGCTGGGCATCCACAGGATCACCGACATCACCATGCCCAGGGTCGAGGCCCAGTCCGGCAGCGCCGTGTAATGCAGGTGGTGCGGACCGGCCCAGATATAGAGGAAGATCAAGGCCCAAAAGTGGATGATCGACAGCTTGTAAGAGAACACCGGACGCTCGGCCTGTTTGGGGATGAAGTAATACATCATGCCCAGGAAGCCTGCGGTCAGGAAAAAGCCCACAGCGTTGTGGCCGTACCACCACTGGATCATCGCATCCTGCACGCCCGGCCACACGATCACCGACTTGGAGCCCCAGATCGAAACCGGGATGGTCATGTTGTTGATCAGATGCAGCATCGCCACGGTGACGATGAACGACAGGTAGAACCAGTTCGCCACATAGATATGCGGCTCCTTGCGCTTGATGATGGTGCCCAGAAACACCGCCAGATAGGCGACCCACACGATGGTCAGCCACAGGTCCACATGCCATTCCGGCTCGGCGTATTCCTTGGACTGGGTCGAGCCGAACAGATAGCCGGTTGCCGCCAGCACAATGAACAGCTGATAGCCCCAGAACACGAACCACGCCAGGTTGCCGCCCCACAGCCGTGCCGCAGAGGTCCGCTGCACAACGTAAAAGGAGGTGGCGATCAGCGCGTTGCCGCCAAAGGCAAAGATAACCGCCGAAGTGTGCAGCGGGCGCAGGCGGCCAAAGTTGGCAAGGCCCTCGGCCCATTCAAAGTTCAGCGCCGGAAAGGCCAGCTGAAACGCGATGAAGGTTCCCGCCAGGAAACCGACCACGCCCCAGAAAGCGGTTGCAATCGTGCCAGCGCGGATCACGCTGTCGAAATACTCATTTTCCAGACCGGCAACCGCCGCTTTCGGCTCGTCAGTTCTGCGCAAAGTGTAAAGAAACAGGCCGCCAGCCACGATCATCACGATGATCGCATGTACCTGGTAAGCCAGATCCCGCGCGTAATTGGCACCAATCATCGCAAACAGCGTGATCAGGCCAAGCGCTATCAGCTTGATATAATTAGACATCTTGCGTCCCTTTGTCATACCTCGGCGAATCTTGACTCACAAAGGCTCTTATTAGACCGCGCCCTTCATGCAGAACGCGCTTCTTTGCCGCTTTGATCTGCATCAAGACAATTCCCAGTAACATGTGACACTTCTTCCCTGCAGTGAAACTCCGCGCGCGCCTTCCCGCACGGGCCGGCGCTTTGTCTTTTTCGCCGAGAGGTATCAATGTCTTACAAGTCCTTGCTTACTGTACTCACAGCTACGGAGACCGCGGCGCCGCCTTTGGCGCAAATTGCGGCCCTGGCTGAACACTTCGGCGCCCACGCCGATGCGCTTTGTCTGGGTGTCGACCGCACGCAGACAGGGTATTATTATGCCGGCGCCAACGCCTTGGTGTTGCAGGAAACCTTGGCCCGCGCCCGTGACGAAGCCGAAAAGGTCCAGGCTGAGGCGGACGCGACCTTGAAACAGGCGGGAGCGGCATTTGGCACCGACAATGGCGTGGCCCAGATTGCCGACATCGGCCGCCATGTGGCACAGGCTGCACGGTTCTCCGATCTGGTGGTGCTGGGTCAGCCCTACGGGGAAGGCAAGCGCGCCGAGGCAGAGCCAATTGTCGAATCGGCGCTGTTCGAAGGCCGCGCTCCGGTGCTGGTGGTGCCAGACGATACTGCGCCGCTGACACAGCCCAAGACTGTTCTGGCGGCCTGGAACGAAAGCATCGAGGCAATGACAGCGATCCGCCGGGCGATGCCCTTCCTGCAAAGCGCGGATCTGGTCCGCATCGCGGTGATTGACCCGCCACAGCACGGCCCCGAACGCTCGGACCCCGGCGGCATGCTGGCTCAAATGCTGTCCCGCCACGGGGTGACATGTGAAATCGACGTGCTCAGCAAGACTCTGCCCCGGGTTTCGGACGTGCTGAACCGCCACGCCGCCGACACCGCCGCCGAACTGATCGTGATGGGCGCTTACGGCCATTCCCGTTTCCGCGAGGCAATCCTGGGCGGTGCCACCCGCAATATGCTGGAACAGGCCGCCGTGCCGGTGCTGATGGCGCATTAGGGCCAGGAACGCCTATCCATACAAGCGCTCTTGCAGGGCGCCATGCCCCCTTCAGCAGACCGCAGCCTCTCCCGCCCGTCGTCTGCCTTTCTAGCGAAAGGCCTCCTCCCGTTGGGCCAGGCTCGGCGCGTTGCGCCGAGCCTGGCCCAAGGCCGCCAGCGGGTCCGGCACAGCCGGGCACGCGCGGGCGCGGGAGAGCACCGAATGGGCATCCGGCCTTCAGCCGATGCAATGCATGGTCTGAAAGACAGCGCGGCATGCAATAACCTCCGCAGCCTTGGCGGCGGGGTCCGCAACCTGCAAGGCGCCGGCGATTAGGCCCGCCAGATTGGGCCCATGCTCCGCCGTCATGCCCCGCAGCACAGGCTTTGGCGGTCCGATGCGCAGTTGTGGGAATGTAATCCGCGCTAGCGCCTGGCACCCCGGCGCAGCGGGCAGGCTCTGACATCTTCTGCTACCGTTGCGCAGTGGCAGGTTTCTTTACTCTCATCAAAGCGCTGGCAGCCTCTTGGCCGAAAATCAATTCTCTGAAATCACAGAGCCAAACGAACTCTCAGTCATGGCTCCGGCTACACGGCGCCTTGCCTGCCTTTGAGGCCGCTGCGGGCGTTGGTGGTTTGAGCGCCACCAGAAACTGGTGATGCCAATGACGCTAGGCGCACGTATGTTGCTGGATTTCACTGCGACCTTCGGTCAAATGGCTACCATCCTCCGTCTCCTGCGCGAACAGGCCCAGCCCTGCACTGTGCACATCACCGCAATGCCGGGCGTTGCAATCCCGGTCATGGCACCAGAACAACCGCCGATCCTCAAACGCAGGCCTGGCGATCTGCGCCAGCTCTACTGTGGCGAGCTGGTCGCCCCTTTCACAGAAGCACCACAGCTGCCGCGCGTGCTGCGGCTGTGGTGTTTGCTGCCCACAGCCCCGCGCAGCCTGTCAAAACGGGCCGCCCCGCGGCCATCGAATACGCAGGCTTGATTGGAAAAACAGCTTTAACCGAGAAATCCGCCATCGCTGTCGTCGCCGGCCTCTTCCATCAGCAGACGCATATCCGGAACCGTGACATGGCGCTTGCCTTCCAGCTCGATCACCCCGTCCTTCTTGAGCGCCGAGATCTGGCGGCTCACGGTTTCCAGGGTCAGGCCCAGATAGTCGGCCATGGCTTCACGGGTCAGCGGCAAGTCGAACACCATCCGGTTGGTGGCTCCGCCTGGTGTCAGCGTGGCGTCGCGGCGTGCAATAATCGCCAGGAGGCTGGCAATTTTCTCGCGCGCAGTCTTGCGGCCCAGCACCAGCATCCACTCGCGGGCTGCGTCAAGCTCATCCAGTGTCATCTCCAGCAGCCGGTGCGCAATATGCGGGGTGCGTTCCATCAGCTCCTCAAACGGCTTCTTGCGGAAACAGCACATCACAACATCGGTGGTTGCGACCACATCATAGGCAGCACCTTCACGCCCCGGACGGCCGACAAAGTCACTGGGCAGCAAGAGCCCCACCATCTGGGTGCGCCCATCCTCCATCGTCTGGGTCAACGTGGCGATGCCCGAGACCACGGACCCCACGAAATTCATCACATCGCCGGACCAGATGATCGGCTGGCCGGCTTCATAGGTGCGGTAGTATTTGATCGCATCCAGCGCCTCCAGCTCATCCGCATTGCAGCGCGCACACACGGCCCGATGGCGGATCGGGCAGTCACCGCATCTGAGCTGGGCAAAGGAAGAAGCGTTCATTCGGTAATCCCGGTTGATCTGGATCAAGGTTCTGGGTCACGCGTTCCCATAACGGTAATGGAATGAAACAGAAAGCTCAATTGGCCGAGCTGGGTTTGTTTGTCTCCAATGTGCCGTGCCACGCCAGCTATCCCGCTGCGCTGCATTTCACCAAGGGGCTTGATTCATTACAGTTTTCCAGTTGGGTTTTCAGAATTTCCCCCGGCAGCTGCATCTCGCTGTAGGTTCATGTGCCGTTCTGCCGCAGAGTGTGCTGGTTTTGTGCCTGCCGCACGCAAGGTACCCATTCCGACGCATCGGTGAAAGCTAAGGTCCGGGTTCTGAACGCCGAAATTGCGCTGCTGACACAGTTGCCCAAAGACATCACCCTGTCCCGGCTGCTTTGGGGCGGTGGCACGCCAACTTTGCTCAGTGCAGAACTGATCCGCGATCTGGTTGCCGCCATCACCAAAGCCGAGCCGCGGGCGCTGCGAGCGGAGTTCTCGGTGGAGATTGACCCGAACGAGATCGGCGACTGGCGGCTGCATGCGCTGGCCAGCTCCACCCATATCCGCACCATCCGGGACCGGCACTTCGCCACGCCCCACGGCCATGCCCTTGGTGGTAAAGATCTGCTGCGGGCACGGCTGATTGAGGCGTTGATGTGCGATTTCCGCATTTGCCGCACAGAAATCCTGTCGCAGTTTGCCATCAGCGCAGACCAACTGGAGCGGATGTTCCAGGAAGTCAGCGCTGCCTTTCCGGGTATGTTACAGATTTCCGCCCAGGGGCTGGATATCTGCAGGGAAGCCCTTCCGCTGGCCCAGATGATCGCCCGCAACTTTGACGCCTACGACCTGAGCTGCTTCGACCGCCGCACCGCCTTCTGACACAATCGTTGAGCGGCGCATTTCTCCCGCCCGTCGCCGCCGCGCCAAAGGCGCAGCGCTCCCGTTGGGCGAGGCTCAGCGCCCGTGGCGCTGGGCCGCGCCCAACGCCCCCCAGGGGGTCCGGCGCAGCCCGGGCACCAGCGGGCGCGGGAGTGCCTCGCTGTCCTTTGAAAACACAGCCCGTTCAAAATACAGTCGGCCAAAAACACAGCCTGATAGGTCAGTATTTCTGCCGCAATGTTTCGCGTGCGAAACATTTGGTCAGCGGCGCTGCCGCAACTTCTGGGCGTTGCGCGGGTTGCGCACGCATAGATATTGCAAAGCTTGCCGAGGAGTTAACCTGCGGCGGCTTAACCGGCGGCAGCCAGAAGACGGCGGGTGTACTCGGCCTGGGGATTGGCAAACAGCGCTTCGGCGGCTCCGGTCTCCACCACATCGCCCTGGTTCATCACCACCACGTTATGCGACATCGCCCGCACCACGTTGAGGTCGTGAGAGATGAACAGATAGGCCAGCCCGTATCGAGCCTGCAGATCGCGCAGCAGTTCGACGATCTGCACCTGCACCGTCATGTCCAGCGCCGAGGTCGGCTCATCCAACACCACCAGTTTGGGCCGCAGCACCATGGCGCGGGCAATGGCGATGCGCTGGCGCTGGCCGCCGGAAAACTCATGCGGGTAGCGGTCCATGGCTGCAGGATCGAGACCGACCTCCTGCATCACCTCAGCCACCAGTTCACGCGGATCGCGGTGCTGATCCACATTGTGAATGGCCAGCCCTTCAGAGATGATCTGGGCGCAGGTCATCCGCGGGCTGAGCGAGCCGAACGGATCCTGGAACACGATCTGCATGTCCTTGCGCAGGCGTCGCAGCTCGCGGGTGGACCACTTGCGCAGGTCCTGTCCCTGAAACTCCACTGCGCCCTCGGACGCAATCAGCCGCATGATGGCGAGCGCCAGCGTGGTCTTGCCCGAGCCGCTCTCTCCCACGATGCCCAGGGTTTCACCGGCACGCACGGACAGCGACATTGGGTTCACGGCTTTCACATGGCCGACAGTACGTTTGAGCAGCCCCTTCTGGATCGGAAACCAGACCTTCAGATCCTTGGCCGCCACCAGCGTATCAGCGTTTTGCGGCACCGGCTGTGGCTGGCCGGAGGGCTCTGCCGCCAGCAGTTTCTGCGTATAGGGGTGCTGCGGATTGGCAAAGATCTCTGCAGCCGGGCCTTCCTCGACGATCTCGCCGTCCTTCATCACGCAGACGCGGTCGGCAATGCGGCGCACGATGGCCAGGTCATGAGTGATGAACAACAGCCCCATGCCTTCGCTTTCCTTGAGATCCGCCAGCAGGTCGAGGATCTGCGCCTGGATGGTCACGTCCAGCGCCGTGGTCGGCTCATCCGCGATCAGGATATCGGGTTTGTTGGCCAGCGCCATGGCGATCATCACCCGCTGCCGCTGCCCGCCAGACAGCTGATGCGGATAAGACGTCAGCCGGTTTTCCGCGTCGCGGATGCCGACCTTCTCCATCAGTTCCAGAATGCGGGCGCGGGCGGCCTGACCGGAAATCCCCTGATGCAGGGCCAGGGATTCCTCCAGCTGGCGCTCGATCGTGTGCAGCGGGTTGAGAGAGGTCATCGGCTCCTGAAAGATGAAGCTGATGTCATTGCCGCGCACCTGCATCAGATGGCGTTCGCTGGCGCCGACCATCTCGGTGCCGTCATAGGTGACGGAGCCTGTCACCATGGCGCTGTCGCCCAGGAGCGACACGGTGGAGAGCGCCGAGACCGATTTGCCGGAGCCGCTTTCGCCCACCAGCGCCACGGTTTCACCGCGCCCGACAGAGAAGGAGACGCCGCGGACGGCTTCGCTTACTTGGCCGTCCTGGCGGAAGGAGACGCGGAGGTTCTGGACGTTCAGGAGAGGGGCTGTAACGGTCATTGTGTTTCCCCTTTCGACACCACCATGAGGGCACTGCCCGTCCGAGGGCGGAAACGAAGTACCCGCCCGTCGTGCTGAAAGCACGCCTTTGGCGTGGCGGGGCGGACGGGCACTGCCCGGCGTCCCGCCGGGCGATGCATTTCAAACAAGTCTGAGCCGGTCATGAAAACGTCTTCCGCGGGTCGAAGGCATCGCGCACGCCTTCGAAAATGAAAATCAAGAGCGACAGCATGATGGCAAAGGTGAAGAAGGCGGTGAAAGCCAGCCAGGGCGCTTCGAGGTTCTGTTTGGCCTGCAGGGTCAGCTCGCCCAGGGACGGCGCCGAGGACGGCAGGCCGAAGCCGAGGAAATCGAGCCCGGCCAGCAGGCCGATGGTGCCGGTGATGATGAAGGGCAGCATGGTCAGCGTCGCCACCATCGCATTGGGCAGCATATGGCGGAACATGATCGTCAGGTTGCCGACGCCCAGTGCCTTGGCGGCGCGGACATATTCCAGGTTGCGGGCGCGCAGGAACTCGGCCCGCACCACACCGACAAGAGCGGTCCAGCCAAACAGGATCATCAGACCCACCAGCAGCCAGAAACTGCGCCCCAGGATCGCAAACATGATGATGATCACATAAAGCGAGTTGATTGATCCCCAGACCTCGATCACCCGCTGGAAGATCAGGTCGGTGAGACCGCCGAAGTAGCCCTGCACAGCGCCGGCCAGAATGCCGATCAGGCTGGCGGCGCCTGTGACCATCAGGGTGAACAGGATCGATAGGCGGAAACCGTAGATCACCCGCGCCAGCACATCGCGCTTGGTGTCATCGGTGCCCAGAAGGTTCAGCCCGCCCGGCGGCAGCGGCGCAGCACCCGGGCGGTCCACCGTGGTGTTGAAACTGTAGGGAATGGGCGGCCATAGGGTCCAGCCTTCTGCGAAGCCTTCCGCTGCATAGGTGCCGGTCGTGATCTCCTCCAGGATGGCTGCTGGTTCGTCAAAGCAGTCTTCCACCCCACCGGAGCGGATCAGGCATTCGACTTCCGGATCGGAATAAACCGCCTCTGTTTGGAAATCGCCGCCGAATTTGGTTTCCGGGTAGAATTTGAACACCGGTGCATAGACCTCGCCCCGGTAGCTGACAAGGATCGGTTTGTCGTTGGCGATGAATTCGGCAAAGAGCGACAGGCCGAACAGCACCGAAAAGATCCACAGCGACCAGTAGGCACGGCGGTTTTTGCAGAAATTATGCCAGCGGCGCTGGTTCAGGGGGGATAACGCCATGGATCAGCCCTCCCGCTTTTCAAAGTCGATGCGGGGATCGACGAACACATACATCAAGTCAGAGAGGATGCCGACCACCAGCCCCATCAGCCCGAAGATATACATTGTGCCGAACATCACCGGATAGTCACGCGCCACCGCAGCTTCAAACCCCAGTCGGCCCAGCCCGTCGAGCGAGAAAATCGTCTCGATGATCAGAGAGCCGGCAAAGAACACGCCGATGAAAACCGCCGGGAAACCGGCAATCACAATTAGCATCGCATTGCGGAACACATGGCCGTAAAGCACCCGCGTTTCACTGAGCCCCTTGGCACGGGCGGTCATGACGTATTGCTTTTTGATCTCATCCAGAAAGGAATTCTTGGTGAGCAGCGTCAGGGTGGCGAAGGCCGCAATGGTCGAGGCTGCGACCGGCAGCGCGATGTGCCAGAAGTAATCCAGGATTTTGCCAATAAGGCTGAGGCTGTCCCAATTGTCGGACGTCAGCCCGCGCAGCGGGAAGATCTGCCAGTAAGAGCCGCCGGCAAACAGCACCAGCAGCATGATGGCAAACAGGAAACCGGGGATGGCATAGGCCGCGATGATCACGCCGCTGGTCCAGGTGTCGAAGGAGGAGCCGTCTTTCATCGCCTTGCGAATGCCCAGCGGGATCGAGATTAGATAGGCGATCAGGGTCGACCACAGGCCCAGCGAGATCGAGACCGGCATTTTTTCCAACACCAGATCAGTGACGTCGATCTTGCGGAAGTAGCTCTCGCCGAAATCGAAGGTGGCATAGTTGCCGACCATGGTGGCGAACCGTTCCAAGGGCGGCTTGTCGAGGCCAAACTGCTCTTCCAGCTCCTTGATCAGCTCCGGCGGCAGGCCCTGGCGGCCGGCGTAGTTTTCATTGGCGCCGATGGTCTCGGTTCCGGTGTCGCCGCCGCCGCCGGCAAAGCCCTCGAACACATCGCCGCCGCCTTCGAGCTGGGCGATGATCTGTTCGACAGGGCCGCCGGGCACAAACTGGACCAGGGCGAAATTCACCACCAGGATGCCGAACAGCGTCGGGATCACCAAAAGCAGGCGGCGGAGGATATAGGCGGCCATGGCTGTGGCTTACCGCAGCGCGCCAGAGGATTTCAGCGCCGCCTCGCGGGCATCGTCAATCCACCACAGGTCCAGGAAGCCCGGGCTGTAGGGCGGCAGGTTTTCCGGCTGGCTGTACATGTCCCAATAGGCGATCCAATTGACGTCCAGATACCAAGTCGGCACGGCAAACCGCTTGGCGCGTAGCACCCGGTCGAGGGCGCGGGCATTGGCGCGCAGATCTTCCTGGGTCTTGGCTTCGACGATATTGCCGATCAGCGCGTCCACCGCCGGATCTGCCAGCCCTGCGGGATTGAAGACCGAGTACTCGTGCGCTTCCGAGCCGAACTGCTGGTAAAGGCCGGTCGAAGGCTCCAGCGACATCCGGTAGGCGGAGGAGATCATGTCGAACTCCTTTTCGCGGCGGCGGCTGGTGAATTGCGCGTAATCGACCCGGTTCACCACAGCCTCCAGCCCCATGGTGTTCAGATTGGTGACATAGGGCTGCACGATACGTTCGATGGTCGGGCTGTCGACCAGAAACTCCAGTTTGAACACCTCGCCGTCCGCGTTGCGGCGCACACCGTCATTGCCGACGGTCCAGCCAGCCTCGTCCAGCAGTTTCATGGCGCGGCGCAGGTTCTTGCGGTCGCCGGGGCGGGCCGGTTTGGAGGCATGCGCCATCACCGGCTCCGAGGTCAGTAGCGATGGGTCGATCTGACCGTCCAGCGCCTCCAGCACCTCTTTTTCGCGGCCTTCGGGCAGGCCCTCGGCCTGCAGCGGCGTGTCCTGCCAGAAAGAGGACTGGTGGCGGAACAACCCATATTGCAGGCTTTCGTTGGTCCACTCGAAATTATAGGCCAGCTGCAGCGCCTCGCGGACGCGGATGTCCTGGAATTTGGGACGCAGCAGGTTCATCACAAAGCCAGAGGCCGCAGGCACGTTTCCGTCCGGAATTTCGCCTTTGACCACCTCGCCTGCGTTCACCGCATCAAAATTATAGGCAGTGGCCCAGCTTTTAGAACTGTTTTCAGGGCGCAGCGTGTAGACACCGGCCTTGAACCCTTCCATCGCGGCCACCGCATCGCCAAAGTACTCAACCCGGATGCTGTCATAGTTGTGGCGGCCGATATTCACGTTGATGTCCTTGCCCCAGTAGTCCGGGTTGCGGCGGTAAATGATGCTTTGGTTCACCTCTGCCTTGTCCAGCACGTAAGGCCCCGAGCCGATGCCCGGTTCCAGCCGCGGTTCGTCAATGCGGCGGTTTTCGGGGTCGGCCTCGAACCAAGCCTTGGAGAATACCGACGTGCCGGCCACCTGGGAAATCATCGCCCGGCGCGGGAAGTCCGGCGAGAAGTAGAATTTCACCCGGTGCGGCCCCAGTGCTTCGGCCTTTGGGATGCGCTTGCGCACGGCTTCGGCATAGGATTTCAACCCCTGCTCCAGCAGGATGTTGTGAGAGAAGACCACATCATCAGCCGTAACCGCAGACCCGTCCGAAAACCGCGCCTCGGGCCGCAGATTGAAGATCACCCAGTCCTGGCTTTCCGGATACTCAAGGCTTTCGGCCAGCAGCCCGTAGTAGGAGCCGGGTTCATCGTACGAGCCGACCATCAGGCTTTCGAAGTGCTGCGAAGACAACATCCCTGCCCGGCCCTTGCGGGTGTAGGGGTTCATGCTGTCGAAAGTGCCAACCGCCGAAATCGCCAGTTCACCGCCCTTGGGCGCCTCAGGGTTCACATAGTCGAAATGCGCAAAGCCTTGGGGGTATTTCAGATCCCCGAACTCGGCAAAGCCATGGGCCTTGATGATGGTGTCCTCAGCCCGGACCAGCGTCGCCGTCGCCAGTGCCAGGATCAGCCCCATCATCAGGGCCTGGGCCAGTACCGCAGCTGCCTGCAGCGGGTTCACCCTGTCCATTGTGCGCACGCGCGCCGCAGCTCGAGCGGGATTCATCTGCCATGACCTCCTTTTGCCTGCGGCCTAGCGCCCAGGATCTTATCTGCCCACAAGCTAATGGCGGGGGGCGGTAACATTCAAGTTGCGATTAGGCGGTTTCCTGTTCGCGCCACGCTCCCTTTTGGCGTGCAACGGCCGATCCTGCCAGCCTTTTCAGCGGCTGCTTGCCCGGTATTGGACTGCATGCCAGCCTCGAATCACAAAAACGTCAGAACCTCAGGGAGACAGAAATGCCGACAGTGAAGTATCTAGCCCCCCTTGCCCTGGCCGGGGTTGCAGCCCTCAGCGCCTGCGCCCAGCAGGAGGAGGAAGTGGTCTATTCCAGCCCCGAAGAGGCGTTCTGCGTCCAGAGCGGCGGCCAGTATGTGCTGCGCAGCGGCAAGGCCGGCCCCATCGGCGTCTGCATCCTGCCCGACGGCCAGGAACGCGATGCGCTGGCCTATTACCGGGAAAACAACCCGGCCTGATGACGGCCGGGCAATGCTGCCATCAAAAAAAGCCGCTGCGGGTCTGCAGCGGCTTTTTCGGTTGGATAGCTGGGACAGTAGACAGGTTTAGTTGTCCAGGCTGTCCAGATAGGCGATCAGGTTCACGCGGTCTTTCTGTTTCTTCAGACCCGAGAACGACATGGTGGTGCCAGACGCATAGGCCGACGGCTTGGTCAGGAAGGCGTCCAGCTCTTCGGCAGTCCAGGCCTTGTCTGCCATGCCGGTCAGAGCGCCGGAATAGCCAAAGCCCGGTGCGGCAGCGATATTGCGGCCAACCACGCCATAGAGGTAGGGGCCAGTTGAGTTCGCGCCGTCTTCCAGCTTGTGGCAGGCAGAGCATTTCTTGAAAACTTTTGCGCCTTTGGCAACATCGGCAGAGGCCATCAGCTCTTCGAAGCTGACTTCCGGCTCATCGCTGGCGGCTTCGGCCGAGGCGACTTCGATCACATAGGCGGCCTCACCATGGCTGTCCACGTGATACAGGCCCTCTGCGGCCCATTTGCCCAGCAGGAGAACCAGGAACGCGCCGCAAAAGCCTGCGGTCGCTTTGGTAAGGGTCATTGTGTCAAACATGAATCGCGGGTCCATTTAGCTGTCTGACCGGTTGTCTAAGGCTTCCCCTTCAAAGTGGCAAGGTATAGACAGCGCGACGAAACGCCCAAATCTTGAAGTTTTGCACGGGGAACACACCCATGAGCCGCAAAATCGCCATTCAGGGGGAGCTTGGCTCCTACAGCCACGAGGCCTGCCGCATCGCCCGCCCCGGTATGGAGGTGCTGGCCTGCCGCACGTTTGAGGACATTCTGGAAGCGGTGCGCAGCGGCGCGGCGGAGCAGGCGATGCTGCCGGTGGAAAACTCCACCTATGGCCGCGTGGCCGACAGCCACCGGCTGTTGCCGCACAGCGGGCTGCATATCGTGGACGAAGCCTTTGTGCGGGTGCATATCAACCTGCTGGCGGTGCCGGGAGCAAAACTGGAAGACATCCAGGAGGCGCATTCGCATCTGGTGCTTTTGCCGCAATGCGGAACCTTCCTGCGGGACAATGGCATCCGCGGCCGGGTTAGCCCCGACAACGCGCGCGCCGCCCGTGATGTGGCCGAAGCCGGCGACATCCATTCTGCCGCGCTGGCCAGCGAACTGGCAGGCGAGATCTACGGTCTGAATGTGCTTGCTCGCCATATCGAGGACAGCAGCGACAACACTACCCGCTTTCTGATCATGGCGCAGAAGCCGGACTTTAGCCGTCGCGGCGCCCATAACATGATCACCAGCTTCGTGTTTCAGGTGCGCAACATCCCGGCGGCGCTTTACAAGGCGATGGGCGGTTTTGCCACCAACGGCATCAACATGACCAAACTGGAAAGCTATATGGTGGACGGCTCGTTCACCGCGACCCAGTTTTATGCCGACATCGAAGGCCATCCCGATGACGCCAATGTGCAGCTGGCGATGGACGAGCTGAGTTATTTCACCACCAATGTGGAAATCCTTGGCGTTTACCCGGCGGACAACGGCCGGTTCTGAACTAGCGCACGGCAGGCAGGGGCGTTGCCCCTCTTGGCCTCCTGGCCAATTCACCCCAGGATATTTCCAGCCAGAAGAAGCGGCGATTCCCGCCACGCGCCAGCGTGGCGCCCGGCCCAACGGCGCGGGGCAATCTTTGATTGCTCCAAAGCGGGCGGGAGCCCCTTGTCAATTTCACATCAATTGGTTCAGGGGAGGTAATAGTGGAGGGGGGGTAAGTGAGAGGCTGGACATCGACCCAAGCGGGGCTCGTTGTGGCTGCTTCCTTCCGGATCTGACCAGGTTGGCGAGGCGCCTGCCCGCGCCAACCTCTCGAATCCTGATATAAGGGCCGCTGCCGGGATTGGCAAGGGCTGCGCCGCCTGCGCTGAGTTCAGCCAGTCATAGCTGCAGTTCCAGCTCCCAGAAACCATCGCTGCTGAAACCGCGTGGCGTGGCCAGCCCGTCCGGCAATTCCGCCAGGTGCCGCGCAGCGCCCGCCCCTGTCACGGCAACTGCGCGTGCGCCCGGAACCGGCGCCAGCTGCCAGGGATAGGCGGCCTCGGCCAGCGGATCCGGCGGCAAACGCCCGGCAATATAGTCGCTGATCGCCTGCCGGATGCGGAGCGGCGGCAACGGCAGCTCCTCTGCGGTTTCCAGCATCCGGAACCGGCCACCACCGCTGGCCCGGTAACTGTTGAGTGCAACTGCGAACCGCTGGCCGGGGTCAATCGGCTGGCCTTGCCAGCGAAGATCCGAAACCCGCCGGGCATCCGGATTCAACAGCGCCCCCGAGGCGGAGAACCGCGGTGGCTGGGATACATCGATCCGGTAGCTGAGGCCAAAGATCACATCGAAGTTGTGGCCTGCCCGATGCGGGTCTGCCAGCTGCTGTCCGGCACTGCCTGGCATCACCTGGTTAAACAGCCCGGCCGACATTTCCAGCCAATCCTGCAGCTGCGCGCCCGTGACAGCCATTGCCTTCAATTCATTCGGAAAGACCTGCAGATCCGCAATATTGCGGGCAGACAGCGCACCGGCGGCAATATCAGTGTAATATTGCGGCCCGGAGCGGCCGCCGAATTTGCCTGGCGCCACCGCAGACAGCAACGGCAGGTTTTCACCGTCAGTGCCGCGCAGCAGCACCCGCGCCGCAGCCGCCTGGGCGCTGGCCGTCAGGGCAAGACCGCGGTCCGGCGCAAAGAAGGTGAAATAGGAATGCATCGCCACCGGGCTGTGTCCTGCCGGCTCCTGCATACGCTGTAAGGTGAGGCCGTGATCATCTGCCAGGGCCTGCACCAATGCGGGCGCCTCCTGCGCCAGCGGCTGCACGGCACCTGTTGCCCCCGGTTGGGCAACCGGCTGCAGGCTGGGCGTGCCACGGCGCATCCGCCAGCTGCCGGAAACATGTTCCAGCTCCAGCCGGATCATCCCCAGATGCGAGCCATGCGCGCCTGGCATCACCACCGGCTTGGCAAAGGGGTGGTCCGGATGTGGCAGTGTCAGATGGGTATGGCCGCCAACCAGAGCGTCGATCTCTGGCAGGGCCGCCAGCAGTTCCAAGGCGTTTTCACTGCTGTCGCCGCCTTCTGCCGCCAGCCCGCTATGCGCAAGGCCCAGCACCAGATCGCAGCCCTGCGCCTTCAGCTGCCGCGCCTGCTCGGCGGCGGCCTCTGCAATGCCCTGCGCCTGCAATTGCCCTGCCAGCACCTGACGGCACCAGGAGAGCGTCTGCGGCGGCAGGACTGAGAAAACGCCGATCCGCAGAGGCGGCAAGCCTGGGCAGGCGGGCACGGCGCGCTCCAGAACTGCTGAAGCGGCAAACGGCAGTTCCAGGCCCGGCTGCGCGGCCGTCAGATTCGCACACAGCATCGGGCAAGGCGCGTCCTTCAGCATGTTCGTCAGAGCAGCCAGCCCGGAATCGAAATCATGGTTGCCGAGGCCCGCCGCGTCATATTGCAGGACCTGAAAGGCGCGCATCAGCGGATGCGGCCCAGCCATTTGCGGCAGAATTTCCCCCAGGGGCGATCCCAACAACCCATCGCCATTGTCAACCAGGATACAGGCCGCGCCCTGTCGTGCTGCCTCAGTGCGCGCCTGGGCGATCAAAGTGGCCGCCCGTGACAGGCCGATGGCTGGATCCGGCCGGTCAGCATAATAATCATGGCTCAGCAGATTGCAGTGCAGGTCCGTGGTGGCCAACACATGCAGCGTCCCGGAAGTCCCGGTTTCTGAGGTCCCGGCCCCGGTCGTCATATCCAAAATTCTGCTGACACTGCCTGCCCGCCGCTCCTTTCGCGCCCTTCGGCGTTATTCTTGTCCCGCGCTATTTGAATCAGCGTTTTCCGCTTTTGCAAAGCATCCTTTTCACAGCATATTAACTTTTTCGTAGATCGCCCGCTGCGGCAGCGTGGTTTTCCCTGTTCTGCTGAAAAATGACCCCGCGTTAATCAGGGCAGGTGTGGCGGCACTGCGACAGGCAAGCATTGATCGCAGGCGAATGCTGGCAGCCCCTGCGTCATACTGTCATGCATGGCTGCAGTCCCACGTTGAGCACGGCCCAAAAGGCCGCCAGCCATAGGAGAGCTGCCATGAAACGCGCGGAACAGGTGACCTTCGGCGGCGGCATGCTGGAGCGCGCCGCGCATCTGCGAAGCGACAGCGCAGCTTTGGAAACAGCCTGGAACACGCCCGGCGCCCAGGTGCTGCTCATGTGGCGGGGCAAACCGCTGACGCGGCAGGAAACGGAGACGGATCTGCCCTGCGGCCTTGCCTGGAGCAAACCGGCCCATCCGCTGGCCGCAGCCTGCAAACCGGATGCGCTGTTTCTTGGACTGACCTCGGACGGCACCCCCTGCTTTGCCTGCGATATCAGCGGCTGGCAGCCTGATGATGTCGACAGTGAGGCTCTCAACAGCTTTGCCGACGCCAGCGAACAACAGCACCCGGACCTGCCGTCGGGCCATGTCTTTGTTGAACTGCGCCGGGTGATGACCCGCCTGTCGCCGCTGGAGGCAGAGCTGGCCGCCACCGCAAAGGCATTGCTGGCCTGGCATCGCAGCCACCGGTATTGCGCCTGCTGCGGCGCCGCCAGCGACATGGCGCAAGCGGGCTGGCAAAGGGTCTGCCCGGCCTGCAAAGCGCCGCATTTTCCGCGGACAGACCCGGTCGTGATCATGCTGATCACCCATGGTGACAGCGTTCTGATGGGCCGCTCGCCCGGCTGGCCGGAAGGGATGTACTCTTTGTTGGCCGGCTTCGTGGAACCGGGAGAGACGCTGGAGGCCGCGGTGCGCCGCGAAGTGCTGGAGGAAACCGGAGTGCAGGTTGGTCCAGTGCGGTACCTGTCGAGTCAACCTTGGGCCTTTCCGATGTCGCTGATGTTTGGCTGTGCAGGTGAGGCCCTGAGCCGTGAGATCACCATCGACCCCGAAGAGATCGAGGATGCGCTGTGGATCGGCCGTCAGGAGATGATGACAGTGTTCGCCGGCGAACATCCGGTTCTGAAACCCGCGCGCAAAGGGGCAATTGCACAGTTTTTGATCAAGAACTGGCTTGCGGACACGCTGGACTAAAGCGCATATTTGGCGGAAACAGCGCGGCTCCCAAGCGGCATATGAGGCAACGCAAATGGAATTTCACAGCAAAGAAGACATCGAGGCTCCGATCGATCATGTCTTTGCGGCCATCTCGGACTTCGAGCAGCTGGAGCGCTCTGCCCTGCGGCGCGGGATAGAGCTGCAGCGCACCGGCGACCTCGCCCAGCCGGAGAACGGCCTGGTTTGGGATCTGACCTTCAATTTTCGCGGCAAGTCGCGCGACATCAAACTGACGATGGCATCATTCACGCCGCCGTCAGGCCTTGTGCTGAATGGCAGCGGCAGTGGCATTGACGGCCGGACAGAGGTTGAGCTGCTGGCCTTGTCGCCACACCGGACCCGTATGTCTGTTCGGCTGGCACTGTCTCCGACCACGCTGACCGGGCGTTTGATGGTGCAATCGCTGAAACTGGCGCGCAGCAATCTCAACCGTCGTTTCAAGCTGCGGCTGGCAGAATACGCCCGCATCACGGAAGAGCGTTTGAACCGAACCGCCTGACAACACCGCCTCCTATCAGCCCTCCGGCATCTACTGCGGCCTGAGCGCAGGCCAGGTGCGGGCAAGGGTGCCCAGTTGGCCGAACTTTCACACTCCCGTCTGTTGCCGGGTCGGCGCGACGGGGCGCCACAGCAGGGATTCGCCGGTTTCCGGCAGATTGCCGAACCCGCGCCGCCACTGGCAGCTAGTGCAGGTGCAGAAAAACGATTGACGACTCGGCAGGCGAACCGCTACCGCTGGTGCCGATGGTTCCCGTGCCACAGAATCTTGTGTCCGGGATCAAAAGGGAACACGGTGCGGCCCGCATTTCAGCAGGCCAAGTCCGAGACTGCCCCCGCAACTGTAAGCGGCGAGCGACCCCGATAGAGCCACTGGCCCGCAAGAGGCCGGGAAGGATCGGGAAAGCGACGACCCGCAAGTCAGGAGACCTGCCATCGGAACTGAAACTCGAACCCGGGCGGGGTGTCCGGGCAGGGTCTGATGGCACCGGCGGCAAACCGTTTTTCATCCGAACTCCTGCTTTCAAGACCCCCGTACCACGCGCGGAGGGCGCAAATATGATGTGGACGGACAAGACGCATTTCTATGCGGCAACGGATTGCAAACACCTGGGGCGCCCCTGCCCCGCGGCAGAGCGGATGATCGCCAAACTGGCCGAAGCAATGACCAAGGCCAAGCCGATGACCCATGAGGATTTCGAAATCACTGGCACTTCTGCCCTGGACGGCTGCCCGCGCAGTTGCCCGGCCCAATTTGTGGCCAGCCATGACCGGATCCGGCTGTTCTGCGGTGTCGGAGAGGAGGCCCCACGTGAAGGCCTGGACCGCTTTGCCGACGCGATCCTCAGCCGTGACGGCACCGGATTTGCCGCGTCAAAACTGGACGCCCGCCCTTGCGCGCTGATGGAGGCGCTGCCGAAAACGGCAGAGGCGCGGCAGGCAGAGCAGATGCTGGCGCTTTAAACCAGCGGATTGGGCACGAAACGGCAAGCCGCAGCGGGCTGCCGACCTATTGCGGGCGCTGCCCTGTCGGGCGGCCGGCATTGGCCCATTCCAGCTGCGCCTGTGTTTCCACCGCACAGGGGCGCACGCTGCGCAGCCGTTCCAGCGCCTGTGCGGGATCTTCGCCGCTTTCGATCATCAGCCGCAGCACAGCCATGCCGGAGCGGCCACAGCCGCCCTGGCAATGCACCAGCACCCGGCCGCCGCCCTCCAGCGCCATCCGCGCCGAAGCGCTGGCCTTGGGCCATATGGCCGCCACCTGCGGGGATGGCACGTCGAAATCCGGCACTGGCAGGTGAATCCATCGGCTGGCCATGCTTTGGATATCGCAGCCCAGCCGATGGCTGCCTGCCGCCGCGTGTTCCTCAGCCGTGGTCATGGAGATCACCAGTCCGGGCTTCCAGGCGTTGATCCGGCCCATGTCGCCGGCATAATCGCCGCCCTTGCCCGGCAAGGGGCACAGGGCCAAAAGCCCGCCCGCGACGGGCACTTCATGGATCGAGATATTCACTGGTACAGGCATTTCCTGCACCGCAGTCCCAGAGGATTTGTCAGATCGCATGCCGCCTCCTTGCGTTGCGTTCCAATTCCCACGCCCGCCCAGGGTCTTGCCAATTGATTCTAACGGCAAAAAGTCAAAAAACAATTCCTTTTCCTGCCTGCCCGCCGCCTGCCCTTCTGCAGTGGACGAACGGGCCGCGCTTCAATACCCTGCGCGGAACGCAGGGCGCGCGCCCGCACACCGAATCCGGCACGAGACATCATGAACGACATCCCCAGCGGCACCACCGGCGACACCGGCCAATCCCAATATCAGGTTCTGGCCCGCAAATACCGGCCAGAAACCTTTGCCGATCTGGTGGGTCAGGACGCCATGGTGCGCACCCTGAAGAACGCTTTTGCGGCTGACCGGATCGCCCAGGCCTTTATCATGACCGGCATCCGCGGCACCGGTAAGACCACCACCGCGCGGATCATCGCCAAGGGGATGAACTGCGTCGGTGAGGACGGCCAGGGCGGCCCCACCACCGATCCCTGCGGCACATGCGAACATTGCACCGCCATCATGGAAGGCCGCCATGTCGATGTGATGGAAATGGACGCGGCTAGCCGCACCGGTGTCAACGACATCCGCGAGATCATTGACAGCGTGCAGTACCGCGCCGCGTCGGCCCGCTACAAGATCTACATCATCGACGAAGTTCACATGCTGTCGACCTCTGCGTTCAACGCCCTGTTGAAGACGCTGGAGGAACCGCCGGCGCATGTGAAATTCATCTTTGCCACCACCGAAATCCGTAAGGTACCGGTGACCGTTCTGTCGCGGTGTCAGCGGTTCGACCTGCGCCGGATCGAGCCGGAAGTGATGATTGCGCTGCTGCGCAAGATCGCCGGTGCCGAAGGTGCTGAAATTGCCGAGGATGCGCTGGCGCTGATCACCCGCGCCGCCGAAGGCTCTGCGCGCGATGCAACCTCGCTGCTGGATCAGGCGATTTCCCATGGCGCCGGTGAGACCACCGCCGATCAGGTCCGCGCCATGCTGGGGCTTGCCGACCGTGGCCGGGTGCTGGACCTGATGGACATGATCCTGCGCGGCGATGCGGCCGCAGCTTTGACGGAACTCAGCGGCCAATACGCCGAGGGCGCCGACCCGCTGGCGGTGCTGCGCGATCTGGCAGAGATCACCCATTGGGTCTCAGTCGTGAAGATCACGCCGGACGCGGCTGAGGACCCCACCGTCAGCCCGGATGAGCGCGCTCGTGGCAAGGCGATGGCCGATGCGCTGGCAATGCGCGTCCTGACCCGCATGTGGCAGATGCTGCTGAAGGCGCTGGAGGAAGTGGCCGCGGCCCCGAACGCGATGATGGCGGCAGAGATGGCAGTGATCCGCCTGACCCATGTGGCCGATCTGCCCAGCCCCGAGGAATTGATCCGCAAGCTGCAGGACACGCCGCCCCCGCCGCCCGCCGCCCCGGGCGGTCCCGGCGGTGGTGCGCAGATGCAGGGCATGGGCGCCCAGACGCTTGGCAGCGCGGCACCCGGCGGCGGAGGTGGCGGCGGCGGCCCTGCGGGCGGCGCCCCGGTTGCCCATGGCGGCGGCGGCACGGTGACGGCGCTGGCACCACAGGCCAGTTCTGCCCTCGCCCGTTACCCAAGTTTCGAACATGTGGTCGAACTGATCCGCACCAACCGCGACGTGAAACTGCTGGTGGAGGTGGAAACCGGTGTGCGGCTGGTCGCCTACCAGCCGGGACGGATCGAGTTCACGCCCTCGGCCCAGGCGCCGCGCGATCTGGCCGCCCGGCTTGGTTCCGCACTGCAGAACTGGACCGGCGCCCGATGGGTGGTCTCCATCGCGCCGGATGGCGAGGCAGCCACCATTGCCGAGATCCGCGATGCGGCTGAGAACGCCCTGCGGCAAGAAGCCACTGCGCATCCGCTGGTGCAGGCGGTGCTGGAAAGCTTTCCCAAGGCCAAGATCACCCGCATCCGCACGCCCGAGGAACTGGCTGCCGAAGTCGCAGCTGAGGCGCTGCCAGAGGTGGAGGACGAATGGGATCCGTTCGAGGACGGGTAACCGCCGGCCTGACCGCCCTGTTGCTCACCCTGCCGGCAGCTGCCTTTGCCACCACCTGCTTTGATACAGGAGAAGCACGTGAAAGCGCGTGGGATGTGTTTTTGCGGCTCTCGTCCAAACCTGTTGCACTGGCGCTCTTCGCCCTTGCCGGATTCGCGCTCTACTCTAGAAAGCGCGGCCTGTTCGCAATCGCCGGCCTTCTTTGGGCCGCTCTTGCATGCGTCATAGCCGTGGATAACCATGAAGTTTTCTTCGATGATAAGAAGGCCATGGGCATAATCCAGGACTGCACGGCCTCCCCCCACTTGTTCATCGCGCTTGCAATTGCGATATGTGCGGGGATGATTTACGGCGCGCTGCGCCTCCGCACTTAGGAGAATACAGATGCTCAAAGGCCTCGGCGGTCTTGGCGACATGGCCAAGATGATGAAATCGGCACAGGAACTGCAGACCAAGATGGCGCAGATGCAGGAAGAGCTGCACAACGTCATGGTAACCGGCGAGGCCGGCGCGGGTCTGGTCAAAGCCACCGCCTCTGCCAAGGGCGACCTGAAAGGCCTGGATATCGATCCCTCGATCTTCAATGGCGACGACAAGGAAGTGGTCGAGGACCTGATCCTGGCCGCCATCAAGGACGCGCAGGCCAAGGCAGCCGAGAAAGCACAGGATGAGATGGCCAAGCTGACTGAGAGCATGGGCCTGCCCAAGGACATCAAACTGCCGTTCTGAACGGTGTTTGCAGAACCGGAAAGGGCGGCCTTGGTGCCGCCTTTTCTTTGCCCGCCAATCGCTGCCGGCCGCACGTTGTCTCCAGTCGGTCTGTCAGGGCGCGCCGCCCAGCAGGCGGCCTTGGCCGCAATGAAATTGCACGTCCCCGCCGCTGCATTCCACAGGCCCTGCAGCTGCGGTATCCGCTCTGCCATGCGCAAGTCAGACAAATGGGCGGGCGATCTGATCCGGCGCAGCCTGTATCAGCCGGACACAGCGCAGCCCCTGGGGCGACCCCGAATAGCGCCAAGACAAACCCTGAACATTTTGTCGGCCCACCCTTGCGTTCCCCGGCCCCGATCGGCCTATATGGCTGGCAAGCAAAAGGCCGCGGAATGATCAAGAACTCCACCAGCGACATCGAAGACCTGATTGCCCTGATGGCCAAGTTGCCGGGACTGGGGCCGCGCTCGGCCCGGCGCGCCGTGTTGCATCTGATCCGCAAGCGGGCGCTGCTGCTGACGCCGCTGGCCGACGTGATGAGCGAGGTCGCGGCGACAGCGCGCGAATGCCTCAACTGCGGCAATGTCGGCACCAGCGAAATCTGCCCTCTTTGCACGGACGAGAGGCGTGCCAACGGCGAGCTGTGCGTGGTCGAAGATGTGGCCGATCTCTGGGCAATGGAGCGCGCTGGCGTGTTCAAAGGCCGTTATCACGTGCTTGGCGGCACACTCTCGGCGCTGGATGCAGTCGGGCCGGAGGATCTGCGCATTCCGCGGCTGGTGGACCGGGTCGCCACCGAAGAGATCAGCGAAGTGATCCTGGCGCTGAATGCCACCATCGATGGCCAGACCACGGCGCATTACATCGCCGACCAGCTGCAGGGGCAGGCGAAACTGACCTCTCTGGCACAGGGGGTGCCGATCGGTGGCGAGCTGGACTATCTCGACGATGGCACCATTTCCGCCGCGATGCAGGCGCGCAAAGAGATCTGACGCGGCAGCCAACAGTTCCTATGACTGAGCCTTCATTCTAACGAAAAAAGCCGCAAATCCGAAGCATCGGATCTGCGGCTTTTATGGATTTCGTTTACCGGGCAAGTCGGCGACACGACGACAGAGGCATCCGGATCAGAAGCGGCTGTCCTCTTCGTCGTCTTCGTCATCGCCGCCCGCAGGCAAGTTGAAGAAGCTGTCGGCGTCAAGAACGTCCTCTTCCTTCTTCTCTTCATGGTCACTGAGACCGCCGCCCAGCGTGAAGGTCTCGAGACCTTCAATGGCCGACGGGATCTTCGGTTCCGCGTCCATCTCCAGCGACTGCTCGGTGGAAACCAGCTTGCGGCGCTCATCATCGCTCATCACGCCGCCTTCAGCTGCTTTCTTGGCTGCCGCCTTCTGCACAACGGAATCCAGCTCGGACTGTCTGCACAGGCCCAGCGCCACCGGGTCGATCGGCTGCATGTTGGCAATGTTCCAGTGGGTGCGCTCGCGGATCGACTGGATGGTCGGCTTGGTGGTGCCCACCAGCTTGGCAATCTGAGCGTCGGACAGTTCCGGGTGGAATTTGACCAGCCACAGGATCGAGTTGGGACGGTCCTGGCGCTTGGACAGCGGGGTATAGCGCGGGCCGCGGCGCTTTTCCTCGCCGGCAGCGGCCGGGTTGAACTTGAGCTTCAGCTTGTGCAGCGGGTTTGCCTGCGCCTTGTCGATCTCGTCCTGGGTCAGCTGGTTGTTGGCCATCGGGTCGAACCCTTTGACGCCAACCGCGACTTCACCGTCGGCAATGCCCTGGATCTCCAGCTCGTGCATGCCCACGAAATCGGCGATCTGCTTGAAGCTGATTGTGGTATTGTCCACCAGCCACACGGCGGTTGCCTTGGCCATCAACGGTTTTGCCATGTGTCATCTCCTTAAAACACTTGCCCCCGGATACATCTCTCCCGCCGCCTGAAAGGGCGTCCCCGGCTGGCGGGGCAGGTTTCCGTTGTCGGGGAACTTCTGCCCTATATAGTCGGCATTATTGCATAAGGAAAGAGGCCAATGCGCAAGTTGTTCACAGGTGTTTTTGCAGCCGCCCTTGCCGTGCTGCCGACTGTTGCCGCAGCAGACGGCGAACCTGCGGGCGACTTCGATTATTACGTGCTGGCGCTCAGCTGGTCGCCGAACTGGTGTGAACAGGAAGGCGACGCACGCGGATCCGATCAATGCCACCCGCGCCATGACCACGGCTGGACGCTGCACGGTCTGTGGCCCCAGTTCCACCGCGGATGGCCCAGCTATTGCCGCACCGTTGAAGCCCCGCCCAGCCGCACGATGAGCCGGAACATGGCAGATATCATGGGCAGCCCCGGCCTGGCCTGGCATCAGTGGAAGAAACACGGCACCTGTTCCGGTCTCAGCGCACGCGCCTATTATGCGCTGATGCGTGAGGCCTACGGTCGCGTGGTGCGCCCCGCCGCCTTCCGGAGGCTGGAACAGCCCGTCACCCTGCCCGCCTCACTGATTGAGGAAGCTTTCCTGAAAGAAAACCCAGAGCTGTCCCGCGACACGCTGACCATTACCTGCCGCGGCGGCGCCATCCAGGAGGCCCGCATCTGCCTGTCCAGGGATCTGAAGCCGGTGCCCTGCGGGCGGGACGTGATCAAGGACTGCACATTGACCAACGCCCGTTTCGCCCCTCTACGCTGAACAAAATAGGGGGGCGCCCCTCTTGACCTGCCAGCCATCTCTCCGGGGTTTTGCCGCCTGATGAAGACAAGGCCGAGACTTCATCTTTCCAGAAATACTCAATCCTCCGGGGCAGCACGCGCCAGCAAGTGCGGGGGCCGGATCAGCCGCGCCCTTCTCACTCGGCAGTAAAGGGCCTGTGAATCGGACTTTATCGCAGTTTGCGCTAGATTACCTTCAGGTGCCGCCCCCGGCCTTGCCTGAACGGCACTACCGTTTTGGTCGGCAAGAAGGAGGAAGCGCATGGCAAAAACAATCGGTAACCCGCTCAGCTGGCTTCTGCAGGGTGCAGAGACCACGTCCCATCATGTCAGCCAGTCTGTCGAAGAGATGCGCAGCACCGGTGCTGCGGCGATGCCCGAGGCGCGCAGGCTCAGTATGGATGACATCATCCATTCCCTGGCGGCAGGGCTGGAGGATTTTGCGGCCTGCCGCTCGGACGCGATGTTCCTGGTCCTGTTCTATCCGGTGATCGGCATCGCCCTTATTGTGATGAGCCTGTCGATGAACCTTCTGCCACTCATCGTGCCGATGATCATGGGGTTCGCGATCCTCGGGCCGGTGGCTGCGGTCGGGCTGTATGAAATGTCCTCGCGGCGCGAGACCGGTATGGAAACCCGCTGGATGGATGCTTTTGCGGTGATCCGCTCACCCTCCTTTGGCGCCATCCTTGTGCTGGGGCTCTATCTGGCGGCTCTCTTCATCCTCTGGCTGGTGGCAGCCGAAATGATCTACAGCCGCACGCTTGGACCGGAGCCGCCAGCATCCATCCTCGGTTTTGCCGCTGACGTGCTGACCACCCGCGAAGGTTGGATCATGTCGATCGGCGGCGGCATCGTGGGCGCAGTCTTTGCCTTTGCCGCGCTGGCGATGAGCCTGGTGTCATTCCCACTGCTGATGGACCGCCATGTCGGCCTGCCGGTGGCAGTTGCAACTTCGATCAAGGTTCTGCGCAAGAACCCGGCTGTCTGCCTGACATGGGGCGCGATTGTCGGCGTGTCGCTGATCGTTGGCGCCATTCCGTTCCTGGCCGGGTTGATCATTGTCGTGCCGGTGCTGGGGCATGCCACCTGGCATCTGTACCGCCGCGCAGTAGACTGACCGCTTGCTGTTCATGACAAGGGCCGGCGCATCCGCCGGCCCTTTGCCGTCCACCCCTGAGGCTCAGCCCACTTTCAGGACGATCTTGCCGATGTGGCCGGAGCTTTCCATCCGGGCGTGGGCCGCGGCTGCATCCTCCAGTGCAAACGTGCTGTCCATCACCGGCGCCACCTTGCCTGCGTCGA
Source organism: Leisingera sp. S232 (assembly GCF_049800895.1). Taxonomy (NCBI): domain Bacteria; kingdom Pseudomonadati; phylum Pseudomonadota; class Alphaproteobacteria; order Rhodobacterales; family Roseobacteraceae; genus Leisingera; species Leisingera sp. S232. Next base: position 58,847 of record NZ_JBNAFX010000012.1, read on the forward strand.
TCAGCGGCCAGACCGCCTCGCGCAGGTCCTGTGCGATCTGCGCCTTGGCCAGGTCGCTTTGCGGCCGCAGAGTGGAGCCGGTCAGCGTCAGCCGCTTGACCATCATCAAGGCAAAGTTCAGCTCCACCTTGGGGCCTTGCAGAAAGGCGATCTGCACCAGACGGCCATCCTCGGCCATTGCCTTGACGTTGCGCGGGATGTAGTCGCCGCCGACCATGTCCAGCACCAGATCCGCACCGCCTTCCGCACGCAGCACCTTGACGAAATCCTCGTCCCGGTAATTGATTGCCCGTTCGGCCCCCAGGTCCAGGCAGGCCTGGCATTTCTCATCCGACCCTGCGGTGGCAAACACCCGCGCCCCAAACGCCCTGGCCAGCTGGATTGCCGTGGTGCCGATGCCGGATGAGCCGCCATGCACCAGGAACCGCTCGCCAGCCTTCAGCCCGCCGCGGGTGAAGACATTGGACCAGACAGTAAAGAAGGTTTCAGGCAGACAGGCCGCCTGTTTCAGGTCCAGCCCGGCAGGAACCGGCAGGCAATGGGCCGCCGGAGTGGCCACATATTCCGCATAGCCGCCACCGGGCAGCAGCGCGCAAACCTGATCACCTGCTGCAATGCCGCTGACACCTGCGCCCACGGCCACAACTTCGCCTGAGGCCTCCAGCCCCGGCAGGTCACTGGCCCCTTTGGGCGGGTCATAGGCACCGGCACGCTGCAGCGCATCGGGACGGTTCACACCGGCATAGGCCACCTTGATCACCACCTCGCCATGGCCCGGCTGCGGCACCGGTCGCTGGCAAAGCTGCAGAACCTCCGGCCCGCCGGGTTTGGTGATCTCCACCGCGCGCATCATCTCTGTCATCGGAATATGTCCTCCTGATCCTTGGCTCCTGCCTAGCATCCGGCCAGATCAGCGCAAACAGCAAAGGCGCCGCAGTCTGGCGCCTTTGCGAAATCTCCGACGGCATAGGGGAAAGCGAGCAGCGTTTCAGATAACGGCGAGAACATCCGCCGAGGAAGAAATGCAAAGACCGTGAATGCAAAGACGGAACGACTCTTCGCCTGTAAACCCAACATCTGTGGGTTGCTTGCCGTTTGACCACATGGTGCGGAACTTGTCGATGGACACCCATTTTACGTGATCATAGCTGACTGTCGGTTCCCCCAGCAGCTCAGCCCCTCGGTCAACCCGCACCATGATGTTCATCATCTGCAGGTCTTCGTGGTCTGGCCGGTCGGTTCCATGAAACTCCGGATGGTTGGCCGTGCCTATCTGGTTGCCTGCAAGACGGGCCGTAAAGGAAAAATCGCCACGTTCGATCGCATCCGCAAGCCCAAGCTTGCCCGCCAGAAGGCTCTCAACGGCGTAAATGATTTCACTGTGACCGTTTGCGGATTTGCTGGAGGCCGCCTGCCCCCGGTAAATCGTGGTACTGCCGCTGCTGCCCTCCTCGGCTCCGGCGGCGATTATCTTCTCTGCCAGAACAGCCGGGATTCGCTGGGTGGGCACGCTGATGACATTCGGATGGGTCTCATTGATGTCCTCGTTGCGAACGCAAATCAACACGTCATCGCTGGCCGCAATCCCGTCGCCTAAATCCTGTTTCGACTTCACGATTGTCAAAGCCAGCACAAATGGCGAGTCACTTTTCAGATCTTTCATTGCCGCTCCTCTTGTTTAGACACCAAGGTTTCAGACCGACCACCGGCCGGCTTTGCCAGGGACAGAAACCCAGACAGATCCTGCCTGCTGAAAAGCCGTTTCACGACCAGACAGCAGAAGATTATTCGCCACTTTTGGTTGATTTAATATTGGCACAAGACCCCATAGCGGGCAAGTCCTGCGTCTGCGCAGGCCTGGGCCGGATGGTCATGCCACCGGCCTTGCCAATTGGTTCAATCCGGACCCTCCCTGTTTTCGGAGGATCGGATTACCGTTTCGGGTTCAGGATGCCCGGCAGACCGCCGGATGGTTTAGGTGGTTTGATCTGCTCTGCCAGCCAGTTCGGCCCCGCCAGCAGAGGCTTCAGAAGCGGGTTCTTTTGCAGGCCTGCCTTGAGCTTTTCAAAGTCCATGACGTTATCAATACGCCGGTCCAGGAAGTCCCAGGTTGCCTGATGATCCAGGCTGTCGTCGCCCAGCCAGTACAGCACGGTTGACGAATAGACGCCTGCCAGAGATGCCCGTTTGGTGTACCAGTTGAAATCATCCGCGCCGTCGCCCAGCGCCTCCCAGATCAGATCGCAGGTGCCCCAGATCGCCTTGACCCCGTCGCCCGCGTATTGCGGCAGAGTGAGCAGCGTGGTGCCGCGGCGCACCGCCTCTTTGTCGTCGACCGCTTCCAGCCGGAACCGTACCGCGGCCGCCACCTTGTCGCGGAATCTGAGGCCGGTCAGGTCTGCGCTCTTCAGCCGTTCAAGCATCAGCGAATCGCCGCGCGCGTGATAGGACAGCGCCAGATCAACACCGCCGCGTGGACAGATGGCATGGGCCAGTACCTCCGACACATCCGCATCCTGACAGGCCGCGCGGAATGTGACCTCTGACCAGCCATCAAAAGGCACATGCATCAAGGCCGCATCCAGCAGTTTTTCCTTGATATCGTCCTGTGCGTGGTCCTGATCTTTGCTCATTGCACCCTCCCGCCGGCAGCGTTCTGATAGGTTCCGACACCCTACTAGACAAATTTGCAGCGCTTTGCTATATGGCCACTTCCTGCAAATCCTTGCAACTCAACTTAGAAAGGTGGTGAAAACCACATGCAGGTTAGTGTTCGCGACAACAACGTCGATCAGGCGCTTCGTGCCCTGAAGAAAAAGCTGCAGCGTGAAGGCGTCTTCCGCGAAATGAAGCTCAAGCAACATTTCGAAAAGCCGTCCGAGAAAAAAGCGCGCGAGAAAGCTGAAGCGATCCGCCGTGCCCGTAAACTGGCACGTAAGAAAGCACAGCGCGAAGGTTTGCTGTAAGCACGCCTTGCTCTCCAGCTTTGGACAGCACTAGGGCGGGTCTCAGGATCAGCCCGAACTGAAGATCAGACGACCCCCGCGGCTCTGCCCGGGGGTTTGTCATTTGGGGCACGTCGTTTTGGCGGGCCTGCAGCGCAGCCGCCACTTCCATGCCTCAGATGCACGCTTAATAATATCAAATTGATCTCAAACACATCTTTAGGGTGTATTTCTTTTCCAAGCCATGCTATACCTAAAGCCACGGCAGGGCTGTTAAGTTGCGTTTCCCTAACAATTGCCCCGCCGGCCGGGCCTGGAACTCCCGGTTTTCTGGATCCCTTGGGCAGGCGGCGCTTCCCCCCCCCTTTAACCGGCGCTGGTCTTGGTCCCTGTAAACAAGGCTCGCCTCCCCTCCCACGGGGGTCCAATTTACCGGACGCTGCCATCCCCCCGGCAGCGTCCGGATCGCTTCCGCCCTCGCAGTCTCTTTCCCGCAGTCAACTTCTGCCTGGCCGAATCCGCTGGCGGCCTTCCGGCAGGGTACAGGACGGCGGACAATTGCCGCTGTCCATCCGCGCCGCCGCAAACCGGCAAAACGCGCGAGAAGTCGCGTAGCCCATGCCGCCGAACGGGCAGAGCTTTGCCGCAAAACTGCCAAAATAGTTACCTACCCTTCACGCAAACTTAATTTCCTTTAACCGGGTGGCGCACCGCCGGGAAACCGGCTCACTCATGGAGCAGTTTACGATGTCACAGGCAAGCGATCTCGAGCGGCAGATGCTCGAGCTGATCAACGCTGAGCGCACTTCACGCGGGCTTAACCCGGTTCAGCTGGAGCTGCGGCTCAACGATTCCGCTGAGGACCACAGCGAATGGATGCTGCAAGCGGATGAGTTTTCCCACACCGGCGCAGGCGGCTCCAGTGCCGGTGATCGGATGGAGGACGCAGGGTTTGTTTTCTCCGGCAGCTGGACCTGGGCGGAAAACATCGCCTGGCAAAGCGAGCGCGGCGCCCCTGGCCTGGCCGATGATGTGATCGATCTGCACAATTCTCTGATGAACAGCCCAGGGCACCGTGCCAACATCCTGAATGCCAATGTCGAAGTAATTGGTATTGGCATCGAGCAGGGCAATTTCAAAGGCTGGGATGCGGTGATGGTCACCCAGAATTTCGCCAAGACCAGCGCCCAGCTGCAGCTGGACAATGGCTCTGGTGGCGGCTCCGGTGGCAGCACCGGACAGGCCACCATGGGCAACGATGCCATCACCCTCACCAGCTCCGGCAACCTCGATGGGCTGGCTGGTAACGACACACTGACTGGAAGCAGCGGCAGTGACCGCCTGGACGGCAATGACGGCCGTGACAAGCTGAAAGGCATGGGCGGCCACGACGATCTGAACGGAGGCAGCCAGGCAGATACCCTGCAAGGCGGCGGCGGCGATGATGACCTGAACGGTGGCAGCGGCAATGACAAACTGCGCGGTCAGTCCGGCTCTGACGACATAGACGGAGGCAGCGGCAACGACAAACTTTGGGGCGGCACTGGCCGCGACACTCTCGACGGCGGCTCCGGCAACGACAAACTGACCGGCAAGGGCGGCGGTGATATCTTTATCTTCAGTTCTGGCGACGACACCGTCACCGACTTCAATCCCAGTGCCAGCGGTGAACGGATTGACCTCAGCAACGCGGATGGCATCACCAGCTACGGCGACCTGATGAACAATCATACTCGGCAAACCTCAAATGGCCTGCTGATCACGGACATTGACGGTGACGGCATGTTGCTGGCAGGCATCACAGAGCAAGACCTCAGCTCTGGTGATTTCCTATTCTGACCATCCTGCCGAACCAAAACAGCAGGGGCGCGCCACGGTGTGCCCCTTTCTTACGTCCAGTATCTGAGCTCAGTAAATCTTTGGCACATACAGTTCATCCGGCAGCACCTGGCGCTCGTAATCCGGATTGTACTTGCGGTCCGGCAGCTCCACTTTTTCAACCGGCACTTCTTCATAGGGGATCTTGGTCAACAGGTGCTCGATGCAGTTCAGCCGTTCGCGTTTTTTGTCGTTGCCCTCGACAACATACCAGGGGGCCTCGGGAATATTGGTGCGTTCCAGCATTTCCTCCTTGGCCTTGGTGTATTGCTCCCAGCGGATTCGGCTCTCCAGATCCATGGGCGACAGCTTCCACTGTTTCATTGGATCATGAATGCGCATCATGAACCGCAGCTGCTGCTCTTCGTCGGTGATCGAGAACCAGTATTTCAGCAGAATGATTCCGGACCGTGCCAGCATTCGCTCAAATTCGGGTACGTCCTGAAAGAACTGTTCCACCTGCTCCTCGGTGGCAAAGCCCATCACCTGTTCGACCCCCGCCCGATTGTACCAGGAACGGTCAAACAGCACGATTTCGCCGCCAGCAGGCAGATGCGGCACATAGCGCTGGAAATACCATTGGCTTTGTTCGCGGCGGTTCGGCGCTGGCAGTGCCACCACCCGGGCCACCCGCGGGTCCAGCCGCTGGGTGATCCGCTTGATCACCCCGCCCTTGCCCGCTGCATCGCGGCCCTCAAACAGGATACAGACCTTGGCGCCGGTCTGTTGCACCCAATCCTGCACTTTGATCAGCTCGGCCTGCAGCCGCAAAAGATTGCGGAAGTAAACCTGCCGATCCAGCATCTCCGGGTGCTGCTCACGGTAGATCTTTCGGATCTCCTGGCTCAGCATCGGCTCGGAGAACTCGATTTCAATGTCCTCGTCCAGCGTGTCCTGCAGCTCCGCTTCCAGCCAAGCGAGGGAGGCGGTTTCAAATTCGCGGGTCACGGGCGGGTTCCTTCCTTGTCTGGTGATGCAAAGTCAGCCTGCTAGCGGCGCTATGAGACGGGCTGAGCCCCCTTGCAGCCTCCCCCAAGGCAATCGGAATTCCCCGGCAGGTTCAAGCGCAAAAGCCCAAAAGCCCCTTCACAACAGGCTGGAAATCCTCGAAATGGGCGGATTATGTGCCGGTCATGAGCATTTTTCTGACACCCCTGCCGCAACCCTGGCCCTGGCTGATCCTGATGACGGCGCTTGCCTTGGGCTGGGCCGGACAGCGTCACCTGGCCTTTGCCCTGCTTGCGGTCTTTGGCGCTGCGGCTTTGGCACTTGGCCATCTGGAGCCGCTGGCGCTGACGGCACTGGCCGCGGGGCTGCTGTGTGCCGCCTTTGTGGCCCGCATCCGCGGTCCTGCCAAACTGATCAGCCATCTGGCGCTGGCCTTGTGGGCGCTGGCGCTTGGCGCACATCTGCTGCCGGGGGTGCACAACCTGCTGATCCTCGATCAGGTCCAGGCCGGTCCTGCCAGCGCCCCCTATTCACTGCATTTGAACCTCGACAAGCCGCTGGTGTTTTTTGTCCTGCTGCTCGCCCGGCCTGCGCTGTTGCAGCCCAATGATCCTGCTGGGCGTTCGGCCTGGCTGTCTGGCTTGCTGCTCCTCGCCGCGCTGCTGCCGGCCGCCCTGCTGACTGGCGCGCTGCACCTGGAGCGGTCGCTGCCGGAGTGGACCCTCCTATGGATGGCCTCAAACCTGCTGTTCACCTGCCTGGCAGAAGAAGCCTTCTTCCGCGGTTATCTGCAGCAGGGCCTGACCCGATCCTTCGGGCCTGCGGTCGGCATTGCCACTGCCAGCCTGCTGTTCGGCCTCGCCCACATCGGCGCCGGCCCTGCGGTGGCAGCATTTGCAACGCTTCTGGGGCTGGCCTGCGGGCTGGGATATTGGGGATCAGGCCGGTTCTGCGCGCCGGTGCTGATGCACTTTGCCTTCAACTTTGCACATCTTTTGCTGTTCACCTATCCCGGCCCGGCCTGAATTAGCGCTGTTCCGGTGCACAGGAAGAGGGCAGCCATACCGCCACCTGAAGCCCTGCTTCAGACTGGCCTCAGACTGGCAGCGCCGTGGTTTTGAACACCGTGCGCAAGGCAAAACTCGACTGCATCTGCGCCACCCCCGGCAGACGTGCCAGATACTGGCGATGGATGCGGGCGAAATCCTCAGTGTTTTCTGCCACCACTTTGAGGATGTAATCCGCAGTGCCGGCCATCAGGTGACACTCCAGCACATCCGGGATACGCGACACTGCCTTTTCGAACGCATCCAGCACTTCATCCGCCTGCCCCGACAGGGTAATCTCCACAAATACGGTGGTCGGCACGTTCATCTTTCGTGCATCCAGCAGTGCAACATAGTCGCGGATGTACCCTTCTGCCTCCAGCCGCTGCACCCGCCGGTGGCAGGCCGAGGCAGACAGGTGCACCCGGTCCGACAGATCGGCGTTGGAAACACGGCCCTGCTTTTGAAGCACCGACAGAATGCGACGATCTGTTTCGTCTAACGACATTTTGCGAAGATCCTTGCTGTATTCCGGCAGTATACGTGAAGATTCTTCGAAAGGCATGTTTTTATTCCGCTCAAAAAAGCAGCACCTTTTGTCGCAGCTCCCCCAAGCTGGATGCAGAGAGTTTGAGGAGATATCAAAATGAAAATCGGCTGCCCCACCGAAATCAAACCGCAGGAATTCCGCGTCGGCATGACCCCGGATGCTGCCCGCGAAGCAGTTTCCCACGGCCACGACGTTGTCATTCAGAAAGGCGCAGGCCTGGGTGCCGGCTTTACCGACGAAGATTATGCCGCTGCCGGCGCCGTCATCCTGGACACTGCCGAGGAAATCTTTGCCTCCGCCGACATGATCGTCAAGGTGAAGGAACCGCAGGCGGTTGAACGTAAGATGCTGCGCAAAGACCAGCTGCTGTTCACCTACCTGCACCTGGCACCCGATCCGGACCAGACCCATGACCTGCTGGAATCGGGCTGCACCGCCATCGCCTATGAAACCGTCACCGATGACCTCGGCGGCTTGCCGCTGCTGGCGCCGATGTCGGAAGTTGCCGGTCGTCTGGCACCGCAGGTCGGCGCCTACACCCTGCAAAAGGCCAACGGCGGCCGCGGCGTTCTGATGGGCGGCGTCCCGGGCGTAGCACCAGCCAAGGTTGTTGTGATCGGCGGCGGCGTTGTCGGCACCCACGCAGCCAAAGTGGCTGCAGGCATGGGCGCGGATGTGACCATCCTGGACCGTTCGCTGACCCGTCTGAAGTATCTGGACGACGTCTTCGGCCGCGAGTTCAAGAACCAGTACTCCACCGCCGGCGCCACTGCCGAGCTGGTCCGTGAGGCCGACATGGTAATCGGCGCGGTTCTGATCCCGGGTGCGGCGGCACCGAAACTGGTGTCCCGCGCACAGCTCAGCGAAATGAAGCCCGGCGCAGTGCTGGTGGACGTTGCGATCGACCAGGGCGGCTGCTTTGAGACCTCCAAGGCGACCACCCACGCCGAGCCGATCTATGAAGTCGACGGCATCATGCACTATTGTGTGGCGAACATGCCGGGCGCCGTGGCGCGCACCTCGACCCAAGCACTGGGCAACGCCACCCTGCCCTTCATGCTGAACCTGGCCAACAAAGGCTGGCGCCAGGCATGCAAGGACGACAAGCACCTGCTGAACGGCCTGAACGTGCACGCAGGCAAGCTGACCTATGCTGCGGTGGGCGAGGCCCTGGGCCTGGACTGCATCACCCCGGAAGAGGCGCTGGCGCTGTAATCAGCCCTCGGGACTACAAGAAAACTGCCAAGCCCCGCCACTCCGGCGGGGCTTTTTCATGCCTGCCTTTTGCGCAAAAACCGGATCGACCGGGACCTCGGAAATGGCCTTTTCTGACGCTGCAGAAAGAGGTCTTAAGATGCTCCAGACAACCGCAGCCCTGATCGTGTTCCTGTTCCCGCTTGCCTACAGCCCCGGCCCCGGCAACCTGGTCTTTGCTGCCAGTATCGCGCGCTTTGGTTTTGCCGCCACGGTTCCGGCCAATGCGGGCTATCATCTGGCAACCTGGATCGTGACGGCGGCAATCGGACTGGGGTTTGTCTCTGCGCTGGATCAGGCCATGGCGACACTTGACCTGGCCTGCACCCCGGCTACGAGGAGATCGGCATGCGCCGACTGAAAGAGGAATTGCGGCATTCCTGGCTTGGTGATGTTGCGCGGTGAACCTTTTGCGAGGCCAATTGACCGTTTTGAAGCTGGCTTAGAACAGCCCCACAAACATGTGACGTGACACCTGGGCTGCTCTGGCTAACCTGGGCCAGATGATCCGCTCCAGTGTTCTCCTTCTCACCGCCCTTTTCTGGGCTTCTGGCGCCGCCGCCATGGGTCCCTGGAAGCCGTCCGGCTGCCACGGTGAAACGCCCTGTGAGCTGGAGGGACGCTCCTATCACGTTATGGCGCCGGAAGACTGGGATGGTGTTTCGCCGCTGCCGGTGCTTTTGCATTTCCACGGCTGGTCCCGCACCGGACGCCATGCGCAAAAAAGCGAGCGGATCGGCGACTCGGTCAAGCGCCGTGGGGTGCTGCTGGTGACGCCGAACGGGCGGAACAAGACCTGGGATTTCTGGCCGGTTGAAACGGAGGACACGGAATTCGCTGATGCCGTTCTGGTAGATGTTGCCAGGCGCTATCCAGTCGACAGAGACCGGATATATGTGTCTGGCTATTCCTATGGATCGGCGATGGCCTGGCGTTATGTCTGCCGCAGCGGCAATGATGTGGCGGCGCTGTTGGCGGTGGCCGGCACCATCCAGCAAGACGAAAGCTGCCCCGAAGCGCCGCGGGAGGTACGCCATGTGCATGGTCTGAAGGACACCGTGATGGATTTCCCTTATGGCCCCGGCGGCGAGCCAAGCTATTCTGTGGCACTGTGGCGGGCCCGGCTGGGCTGTGGCACGGCGCGGGCGCTGGGGCAATGGCAAGTGGTGGAGTTTCTGAAACTGGACCGCACGGTCTGGTCAGACTGCGCGCAAGGCCAAGTGGTGCTGGACACCCATCCAGGCGGCCATTTCATCCCGCATGGCTGGATCGGACGGCAATTGGATGAGCTTTTGAACCTCACTCCCAGCTATCCTTGACAGCCGGCGTGCAGAACCCTTGAACCTTGGCGCATTCTTTGCCATTGCCTCAGGTCAAACACGCATGTCTGCCAAGGGGTCCCCGACCGATGAAATTCACGCTTTCCTGGCTGAAAGACCACCTCGACACCGACGCCTCGGTGGAAGAGATCACTGATGCCCTGACCGATCTGGGTCTTGAGGTCGAAGGGGTCGTCAATCCTGCCGATGCGCTGAAAGACTTCAAGCTTGGCTATGTGAAGCACGCCGAAAAGCACCCGGACGCGGATAAGCTGCGGGTTTGCAAAGTGGACACCGACGAGGGTGAACTGCAGATTATCTGCGGCGCGCCGAACGCGCGCGAAGGCATCACCGTGGTGGTCTGCAAGCCGGGCATGTATGTTCCCGGTCTCGACATCACTATTGGCGTTGGCAAAATTCGCGGCGTCGAAAGCTTTGGCATGATGGCATCTGAGCGCGAGCTGGAACTGTCTGACGAGCATGACGGCATCATTGAGCTGCCCTCCGGCGCGGTTGGCGACAGATTTGTCGATTGGCTGGCTGAAAATGATCCCGCCAAGGTCGATCCGGTGATCGAGATCGCGATCACTCCGAACCGTCCCGATGCGCTGGGTGTCTACGGCATCGCCCGCGATCTGGCGGCGCGCGGCCTGGGCAAGCTGAAAACCCGCGCGTTTGAGGCGATTTCTGGCGATTTCGAATGCCCTGTCAAAGTGACCATCGACGAGGACACGCTGGACGGCTGCCCGCTGTTTGCAGGCCGCTTGATCAAGGGCGTGAAGAACGGCCCGTCCCCGCAGTGGCTGCAGGACCGGCTGAAGGCGATCGGCCTGCGCCCGATTTCAGCGCTGGTGGATGTGACCAACTTTTTCACGTTCGACCAGAACCGCCCGCTGCATGTGTTCGATGCTGCGAAGGTTTCGGGGGGGGAGCTTCGGGTTCATCGTGCCGCTGGCGGCGAGACCCTGAAGGCGCTGGACGAAAAAGAATATACCTTTGGCGCGGGCCAGATGGTGATTTCCGACGCCAAGGGCCCCGAGAGCATCGGCGGCATCATGGGCGGCGAAGAGACCGGCTGCACCGAGGAAACCGTGGATGTGTTTCTGGAAAGCGCATTCTGGGATCACGTGCAGATCGCCATGGCGGGTCGCGCGCTCAAGATCAACTCCGACGCGCGCTACCGCTTTGAGCGCGGAGTTGACCCGGAATACACCATCGAAGGCCTGCACCGCGCGACCCAGATGATCCTGGATCTCTGCGGCGGCAAGCCGTCTGAAGTGGTGATTGCAGGCGATGTGCCGGATCATTCCCGTGCCTACAAGCTGGACGCTGACCGCGTGCAGTCGCTGGTGGGAATGGAGATCCCGGAAAGCGACCAGCGTCAGACACTGACCCGCCTGGGCTTTCGCCTGGAGGGCAATATGGCGCATGTGCCCAGCTGGCGCCCGGACGTGCAGGGCGAGGCCGATCTGGTCGAAGAGGTCGCGCGGATTGCCTCGCTGACCAAGCTGCAGGGCAAACCGCTGCCGCGTCTGACCGATGGCATCCCCAAGCCGGTGATGACACCGCAGCAGCGCCGCCAGCAGATGGCACGCCGCACCGCGGCCAGCCTCGGCTACAACGAAGTTGTGAGCTACAGCTTCATCGACCAGGCCTCAGCCGCGCTGTTCGGCGGCGGCGATGATGCCACCATGCTGGCCAACCCGATCTCGTCCGAAATGTCGCATATGCGCCCGGACCTGCTGGCGGGCCTCTTGCAGGCGGCGGCTCGCAATCAGGCACGCGGCTATATGGATCTTGCATTGTTTGAGGCAGGCCCTGCCTTCACCGGCGGCGAGCCAGGCGAGCAGGTCAATCAGATTGCAGGCCTGCTGGTGGGCCGCACCGGGCCAAAGGACGTGCATGGCGCCGCGCGCGCGGTGGATCTGTATGACGCTAAGGCGGACATTGAGGCCGTTCTGGCGGCCATCGGTGCACCTGCCAAGGTACAGGTTCTGCGCGATGGGGCTGCCTGGTGGCACCCGGGCCGTCATGGCCGCATCTGTCTGGGCCCGAAAAAGACCCTGGGCGTCTTTGGCGAGTTGCACCCCAAGGTTCTGAAAGAGATGGGTATCAAAGGCGCAGCCGTGGCTTTCACCATCTGGCCGGATGAAATTCCGCTGCCGCGCAAATCCTCGGCCACCCGCCCGGCGCTGAACATCAGCGACCTGCAGGCGGTGGAGCGTGACTTTGCCTTTGTGGTGGACGCAAATGTCGAGGCGCTGACGCTGGTCAACGCAGCGGCCGGAGCTGACAAGACGCTGATCGAAGACGTGCGTGTCTTTGACGAGTTCATCGGCGGTTCTCTGGGCGAGGGCAAGAAGTCACTGGCGATCACCGTGCGGCTGCAGCCCAGCGACCAGACGCTGAAGGAAAAAGACATCGAAGCGGTGAGTGAGAAGATCATCGCCAAGGTGACCAAAGCCACCGGCGGCACCCTGCGCGGATAGGGAAAACCAAGGCTGTTGAGCACAGCCCTGGCAAACGTTTTGGAAAAAGTTGGGCAGCGCACCCGTTGGGGCGCTGCCTTTTCATATCACTTGGCGGCAAAGAATTCCGCCAGCAGATCATACACCAGCCGAATGCGGCGGCTGGTGTGCAGCTCGCGGTGGGTGGCCAGCCAGACCGGAAAGGTAATGGCATCGCTGCCGGGCACCAGGCGTTCCACCTCCGGCGCAGTGGCGGCGACCTCATCCGACATCGGGGTGACACCAAACCCCTGCCTGACCAGCTCCCAGGCCACCAATCCGCTGTTGGAGCCGATGCGGAAATTACCGGTGGTGACAGGAATGCCCAGCGGCACCAGATAGCTGATCATCCGTTCGGCATCTCCGAAACTGACAAAGTCATGACTGGCAAGGCCTGCTAGGGAAGATGGTCGGCCGCGCCGGTCAAGGTAGGTTTTGGCAGCGTAGAAATGCCCGGTCGCCTCCTGCACCAGACGGGCGATCAGTTCCGGCTGTTCAGGGCGGACGTGACGGATGGCGATATCGGCCTCGCGCCGCATCAAATCGCGGATGTCATTGGCCGCCACCACCTCAATGGAGAGCTTTGGCGCCCGCAGCCGCAGCTGATGCAGCACCTGCGGCAGCACATAAGCCGACATCATATCCGAGGCGGTGATCCGCACAGTGCCCTCAATCGATTGCGCCTGGCCAATGGCAGCAAGGCTGAGCCCCTGCGCTGCCTCCCCCATTTTCCGGCTGTGCTCCAGCAGCTCATGCCCCGCGTCGGTCAGGGCCAGGGCGCGGCCAAGCCGTTCGAACAGCAGCACGCCGAGCTGCTCTTCCAATGCGGCAACCTGGCGTGACAGCGTCGGCTGCGTGAGGCCAATCTGCCGTGCAGCAGCAGACAAAGAGCCGGTTTCAGCAGTGGCGAGAAAGGCACGGATGTGGTTCCAGTCAGGGTTATTCATGCATTTATGTATAACAACCCTGCGGATTTCAGCAATTTATCTGCTGTGTGCGCATGGATATGGTCAGCACAAGCAAGGAGACCTGCTATGAGTGCCGACGCCCGCTTTTGGAACAAGATTGCCCCGAAATACGCCAAGTCGAAGATCCGCGACGAGGATGCCTATCGCTATACGCTGGAGCGGACCCGGTCGTATCTGGGCGCAGAGGACAGCGTGCTGGAGCTGGGCTGCGGTACCGGCTCTACCGCGATCGAACTGGCGCGCGGTGTGAAAAGGATCATCGCGACTGATCTGTCAGCTACCATGCTGGAGATTGGCCGGGAAAGAGCATGGGACGCAGGTGTCGGCAATGTGGAGTTTCAATGTTGCAGCCCGGGGACGGCACCGGAGGGGCCGTTTGATGCGGTGCTGGCGCATAACCTGCTGCATTTGCTGCCAGACCTGGAACAGGATCTGCAAGAGACCGCGGCCCGTGTGAGACCGGGCGGCCTGTTCATTTCAAAAACTCCGTGCCTGGGCGAACACCGGAGCAGCTGGAAACACTGGATATTCCGCGCGCTCATCCCGCTAATGGAGCTGGCGGGCAAGGCGCCCGGCCATGTGGATTTCATCAGCATCCGCAGACTTGAGACGGCGGTGCAGAATGCCGGGTTTGAGATCATCGAGACAGGCAACTCTCCACCCGCAGTTCCCAGCCGCTATCTGGTGGCGCGGCGGCGCTGAATCTTGCCTTTGCCCCGCGCGCACTAGGTTGCGGGGTGGAGGTTTAACATGTTTGAAGACCGGATTTCGGCCGGGCTTTTGCTGGCCGAAAAACTGGCCGAGCTGGCAATAACGGACCCTGTGGTGCTGGCGCTGCCGCGGGGCGGGGCGCCTGTTGCGCTGCCGATAGCGCTGAAACTTCAGGCGCCGATGGACCTGATCCTGATCCGCAAGATCGGCATGCCGTCCAATCCGGAGCTTGCCGCCGGTGCCCTGGCGGAGGGCAGCAACCCGGTTTTCAACGGCGCATTGCTGAAAACCACCGGTATGAAGCCAGAGGATTTTGATGCGCAGGTTGCCCAGGCAAAGGCGGAAAACGCGGCCCGGCGCAGCCGCTATTTGCAAGGCCGTGCACCAGTGGAGCTGGAGGGGCGCAGCGTCATTGTGACAGATGATGGGATCGCCACCGGCGCCACATTCATGGCGGCGTTCTTCTGGTTGAAGGAGCGCAAGCCTTCACAGGTGATCCTGGCGGTGCCGGTTGCGCCGCCAGAAGCGGTGGACGAACTGCGTCCCTTGGTAGATACTCTGGTCTGCCTGCTGAGCCCCCGGGAGTTTAGGGCGGTCGGCGCGCACTACAGGGATTTTAGGCAAACCAGCGATGAAGAGGTTCTGGCCGCATTTTCCGCGGCCCGGGGCGTTGGCGCAGGAAAGGACAAGACGTGGCATTGAATGTTTATCTCTCAGGCGAAATTCATACCGACTGGCGGGAGCAGATCATCGAGGGCGCCAAGGAGCTGGACGTGAGCTTTGGCGCGCCGGTAACGGATCACGGCGCCAGTGATGACTGCGGTGTGGCGGTCCTGGGGGCCGAGGAGAACAAATACTGGCACGACCACAAGGGCGCGATGGTCAATGCGATCCGCACCCGCAAGGGAATTGAAGATGCCGATGTTGTGGTCGTGCGCTTTGGCGACAAGTACAAGCAATGGAACGCGGCGTTTGATGCGGGCTATGCTGCCGCTCTGGGCAAGTCGATCATCGTCCTCAGCCCACCGGAACACCAACATGCGCTGAAAGAAGTTCACGCTGCCGCGCTGGCCGTGGCAGAGGAGCCGCACCAGGTGGTAGAAATTCTAACCTATGTACTGACAGGCAAACTGCCTGCATGACGGCTCCTGTTCTGGAAACAGACCGGCTGATCCTGCGCCCGCACCGGGTGCAGGATTTTGATGATGTGGCCGCGCTCTGGGCGGAACCGGAGGTGGTGCGCTTCATTTCCGGCAAGCCGTCAACACGCAGAGAAAGCTGGAGCAGGCTGCTGCGATACATCGGCCACTGGCAGGCCTTGGGATACGGCTATTGGGCTGTGACCCTGCGGGACAGCGGGCGGTTTGCCGGAGAGGTTGGATTTGCCGATTTCCAGCGCGACATGGAACCGCCGCTGAATGGCGTGCCGGAGGCAGGCTGGGCTCTGCATCCGGACCTGCACGGCCAGGGTTTGGCCACCGAAGCCGTCCAGCACATTCATACATGGGCCGAAGATGAAACAGGCTGGACAGAAACGGCCTGCATTTTTGACCCAGCCCACTTGGCCTCGCAAAGGATTGCGCAGAAGCTGGGCTACGCACCAGCGGGCGAGGCTAAATTCAACGGCGCGCCGACGCTGGTCATGAAACGAAAGATCGCGCGCTGAGCAGGTTTATTGTTTGAATTCAGCGCGTTGAAGTGATTTCAAGGCGGCTGTAACGGCTGCTGCTCGATGCGCTATTCAACGCTTCTTTAACCAGCCGCAGGCTAGTGTGCCCCTGCGTAGAACAACAAATGTGTGCTGCTCCTTTCTTAAGGGCGGTGTTTGAAAGTGCCTTATGACGAACCACCGCCGTCCTGCAGCGCAAATCACCCCGGCGATTGAGGACGCAGGGCTGTTCAAGCGCGAGGTGCGTGACGTGGCGGTGGCATTGGTTCCGGTGTTCAGCCGCAACACTCGCGGCGATCTGGTCGTCAAAGGGATCGTGCCTCCTGACGCCGAGATCGAAGTGGTCTTTGCCGGGCGGCGGATGCGGGATGTGGGCAATCTGGTCATGCGGATGAAGCGGCTTCGGGCGGCAGGGGTGCGCGCTGCCATGACAGGGCATCAGGCAATGAACAGCATCCGTCAGCTGCGGTTGCCGGTGAACATCCGGGGCACCTGGCGGTTCCGGTTCCAGCCCGATCCTTCTGGCTGGGAGGTCAAGAGCTACCAGCTGATCGCGGCGCAGTGGGTCTTTGCCGATCAGGATGGCGTCACCATGCGGGCGGGTTGGCCACCGGTCGAACAGGAAAACCCAGCACAGGAGCGAGCGCGCGCAGCAAGAAGCCGGAATGCGGCTATCCGCGCGATGCAGGCCGCGCGGCAGCAATGAACCGCTGACCCCCAAAACCAAAGACACCCCGCCAAAGACGGGGTGTCAGGTACAACGGCACGCAGCCCTGGCCTTGGCCAAGGCCGGGCGGAGGCGTGTTAGCCCGCTTTCTTGATTTCCACCGAATGCGGATAAGGAATGGAGATGCCCTTGGCGTCAAAGGCTTCTTTCACGCCCTGTGTCAGCGCAAATTTCACTTCCCAATAGTCCGCTGCATCACACCAGACCCGAGCGGTCAGATCGACCGAGCTGTCGCCCAGGTTGGTAACCCGCACCCAGGGTTCGGGATCTTTAAGCACCCGAGCGTCGGCTGCCGCCTGCTCCAGGATGATGGCCTTGGCCGCATCTGCGCTGTCGCCGTAGTCGATGCCAAACACCATGTCGACGCGGCGGGTGTCGTGATGCGAGAAATTGGTGATGATCGCGCCCCAGGCCTGGCCATTGGGGACGATGATCTGAACATTGTCCGGGGTGGCCAGTTCGGTGATGAACAGGTTCAGATCCTTCACCGTGCCGGCGGTGCCGCCGATGTCGACATATTGGCCGATCTTGTAGGGGCGGAACAGGATCAGCATGAACCCCGCCGCCAGATCGCTGAGCGTGCCCTGCAGCGCCAGGCCGATCGCCAGTGTCGCCGCGCCCAGCATGGCCACAAGGCTGGTGGCCTGAATGCCGAAGATGCCCAGCACCGCAACCAGCACCACCGCCAGCAGCACCCAGCGAATAACGCTGGCGGCGAAGTTCCCCAGAGTCGGATCGATATTGGGGGTGTTGTTGATGCGGCGGCGCGCCACGCCGCTGATCCAGCCGGTGGCCATCCAACCAAGTATCAGTACCGCCAGCGCCTTGACGCCGCTGACCATCAGGGGCCAATAGGCGCCTGCTTGTTCGATCATCTGTTCCATATCAGTTTTCCCTGTCGCTCTGATGTTATGCGCGTGAATGTCAGGCAACTGTGCGGCTGAGGCAATAGCCAGTTTTGGGGAAAATTTCTGCGCGGGCGGCTCAACTTGCAAGTGCGGGGCATGCCTGACAGCATTTCTGCCAGCAGGACAAAACCTTTTCTCGCCCCCCCGTGATGTCAGGGTCAGGGCCCGTTGTTTTCCATCTGGTGATGTTATTGGCCGCTCAAACAAGCGCAGTGAACATGGCTGATCCTTTCTGGCAAACAGACGCGCAGATGACGCGCCTTGAGCCCTCCTCCCCGCAGTTTCTGTGGCAAGCTGGCGGGTGACCACAGGCAGGTGTCTGTCGGAGTTATCTCTATCTACCACAAGAGGTTACGTTGGCCTTATGCGCCTGTGGGATAGGTCCCGCACAAGACGCTTTACAACAGATGCAAGCGGCTCTGTTCACACTTGCCGCGACTGTAGTGGCGGGCAACGGGGCGACAGGAGCATCCGCGCCCGGATGATGGTCAGCCTTGCGGATCAGCGCAGCGGCACCGACACGCTGGCAAATTGCGGCTATGATACCGACTGGCCTCGCAAGGCATATAAAACAAGGGCAGCACGCCTTCTGTTCAGCAGTATCGAAAAAAGCAATTCGCACACTGGACGCCGATCCCAATTGCCCCCATGCCATCAATCACCAAGGACAGCGCGCGCCCCTTGGTTGCTAAACGGGCGATATCCGGCCCGCCCGAAGGCACAATGTCTAACGTTTGGAACCTTTGAGCAGGCCCTGGGTTTTGCGCAATTGCGCCGTCGCGCCCCACTGTTCACGCGCCCGTTTTCTGCTTGCACGCCGGTCCAGTTCAAAGAACAGGCTGGCCGGAGCACCTCCAAAAAACACAATCGGCAGGGAAACCTCGGCAGGCGTGAAAACGATCAATGCAACAGCCACAGCAAAAAACAACAGCCCCGCCAGATTGATTTTCCAGCGGGGCGTGGTTTTAGAAACCGCATTGCACCAGTTCACATAGCGCGACAGGTATAAGCTGATGACATACAATTACCGACTCAGGCCGCCATGCAGCGCCGGCATATCAAGGCTCTGGAAACCGTAATGGCGCAGCCAGCGCAGGTCGCTGTCGAAAAAGGCGCGCAGGTCGGGGATGCCGTATTTCAGCATCGCCAGACGGTCGATGCCGATACCGAAGGCAAAGCCTTGATAAACATCGGGGTCGATGCCGCCGGCCGCGATCACCTTGGGATGCACCATACCGGAGCCGAGGATTTCCATCCAGTCGTCACCCTCGCCGATCTTCAGCGTGCCGCCCTCCCAGGAGCAGCGGATGTCGACCTCTGCCGATGGTTCGGTGAAGGGGAAATGCGAGGCCCGGAAGCGCAGCTCGACGTCGTCCACCTCAAAGAAGGATTTGACAAATTCCTCCAACACCCACTTGAGGTTCGCCATCGAGATGTCCTTGTCCAGCGCCAGGCCTTCGACCTGGTGGAACATCGGCGTGTGGGTCTGGTCATAGTCAGCGCGGTAGACGCCGCCCGGGCAGATGATGCGCAAGGGCGCGCCCATCTTCTCCATCGAGCGGATCTGCACCGGGCTGGTGTGGGTGCGCAGCACATGCGGCGGGCGGTCGTCGCCTTCCGCGCGGTGCATATAGAATGTATCCATCTCGGCGCGGGCCGGGTGGTGGCCGGGAATGTTCAGCGCATCGAAGTTGTACCAGTCGGTATCGATCCGCGGACCTTCGGCGACGGAGAACCCCAGTTCCGCAAAGATCGCGGTGATCTCTTCCTGGACCTGGCTAATGGGGTGCAGGCTGCCCTGTCGGGTGGGGCGCGACGGCAGGGTCACGTCCAGCCATTCAGTGCGCAGGCGCTCGTCCAGCGCGGCATCTTCCAGCCCCGCCTTTTTGGCCACCAGGGCCGAGTTGATCTCATCCTTCAGTGCGTTCAATGCGGGGCCTGCGACTTGACGCTCTTCCGGGGTCATCTTGCCCAGTTCGCGCATCTTCAGCGCCACTTCGCCCTTCTTGCCGACAGCCGCAAGGCGGATCGCCTCCAGCGCTGCCTCGTCGGCGGCCTCTGCAATCTGACCCAGGTATTTGGCTTTAAGATCGTCCATAACGGCCCCTCGAATTCTGCTTGTGCCCTGCTACCACAAGAGCGCGCGAAAGCAAGAGGGCGGGAACGGATGGCGGGGGTCAGTGTTGCCTGTCTGGCAACCGGACTGGATGGCGGCGCGGTCGACGTCCTCTCCGCATTGCCGCGCCTTTTACGGCAGCTTCAGCGGATGCCGCTGTGGCCATTGACCGGCCTGCCCTGACAGCCATTGCAGCGAGCACCGGGTCCGCATTGACAGACCCGGCGGCCTTGAGTTCACCCTGGCGGAAATCGGCAGCGCCTCCACCAAGGCAAACGCTGCAATCAAGCAGGACCTGGAGGACAGCTACGGCCAATGGGCCATCATCCGCCACGGCCCGTACGGGATTGCCGTCTGAGCTCCGGCCTATGCGTTCAGGCAAGCGGTAAACACCGCGTGTTTTTCTTTGGAAAATACCCCACCCGGCTGAACACCTGCGGCCTCTGCCGGCGACATGAACTTGTACAAATCGCCCGGGATGCCTGCCTTCTTCCAGCAGGTTTCGATGTGCGCCTTGGTAACGGCCGCAGACGCGGCCTGCGGTTTGGCGACGAACATTTCACTGTTTGTGCTGCTTTGACACCCCGCCAGCAGCACAGCAGCAGCGGCACAGATAACCCCAAATTTCATAAGTCTAATCCTGCTCTTTTCTTGCAATCGCGAGCGCAACCTAGACTAATGTTCAGACGCGTCAATACAATAGAAACCCGGCCTTGCACACAAAGCTGGCTTTGCAACGCTCCGGGCCGGTCGAGCGAGAAATGCTATATTTAATTCCTGCAAACCAACTGCCCCCATAGGAGACAAGCCATGCGAACCCATTCCGGCAGCTGCCATTGCGGCGCAGTGCGCTTCTCCTTTCGGGCACCGGACATTGCCAGCGCGATGCAATGCGACTGTTCGATCTGCATCCGCAAAACCGCCTATCTGACCCCATTCAAAGTGTCGAACGAGGACATGGCGATCACCGCAGAAGGCGATGCGCTGAAAACCTATCAGTTCGGCACCATGACCGCGCGCCACCATTTCTGCGGCACCTGCGGCATTCACACCTTTGTCGAGCCGCGCCTGTCGCCGGGCAGCTACCGTGTCAATCTGGGGTGCATCGACGGAATGGACGCATTGCGTCTGCCGTCAGAGATTTTCGATGGCAAAAGTCTCTGACGCTCAGTCCCCGTGGCTCTCATCCGGCTGCTTCTTCCAGCGCTTCTGATTGAACGGGTACAGGAACTGCCGCCAATACCCGTTTGGCACCGTGTCTCCGGCCACACCGTATTTCGACGGCCAGTCTTCCTCTGGCAGGTGATGCGTGCCGAACAGCCAGTCATAAAGCGGAAAATGCGAGGCATAGTTGATGTCAATCGCGGCCCGCTCGCTGCCATGATGCCAGTGGTGATAGCGCGGCGTCACCAGGAACCGCTCCAAGACCCCCAGCTTCCAGCCAATATTGGCGTGGATGAAGCTGGAGTAGAAATAGACGATCAGCAGATAGCCCTGGATCGCCTCCGGTTTGAAACCCAGCGTGAACATCGGCACGGCCGTCAGCCCGCGCAGCACCGCGATCTCGATAAGATGCATGCGCGCGCCAGCCAGCCAGTCCATCTTCTTGGCCGAATGGTGGATTGCATGGAAATGCCACAGCGCCGGGAATGTGTGAAAGGCACGGTGCACCCAGTACTGCACAAAATCCGTCGCCGCCATGATGATCAGCACCTGCACCGCAAAGGGCAGATTGGTGATATGGGCGCGGATCCCTTCCAGGTCGAATTCGGTGTTCACATAGTTCGCGGGTGCCATGGTCAGGAAGGTCAGCACCTGCACCAGCATTGAGCTCGCAAGGTAATAGAACATGTCCTCGCGCCATTCAGTGCGGAACACGGTCTGTTCGGACCGCGCTGGAAAGAAGCGTTCCAGAGGCACAAACAGAAACCCCACCAGCAGCACATTCACAACGAAGTAATCCAGCCCGAAATAAAGGCTCTGCGGCGCCCCGCCTGCATGCTGCGGCTGTGCCGTTGCCATCAATGAGGCCACCACCGACAGCCCCAGCGCTGCCCAGCCCAGGCTTTTCTGGCGGCTCAGGATCAGGCTTAGCAGCGACAGTGCATAGCCCGCCAGCAGCACAAAACGCAGGAAAGCAGTGACATACCCGCTGGAATGCACAAAGGCGATCTGCGGGTAGGAAAAGGTCTCAGGGTACCAGCGCAGCAGGACCAGCAGCAGCCCGGTGATGGCGGCCAGCAGTGCCATAGAGCCGGACAGCCAGCCGCTGCCCAGCGGCCGTGCCGCGCGCGGCGTTTCCAACTGTGCGATCACATTGCGGATGAATTTCATGCCGACCCCTCCTGCGTTGCGGCGCAACCTGCCACAAACACCGGCAACCTGCGACTACGGAAATCAATACGTGGTAAGGTCCGCAGCCGTTTAGACCAGCCGCCGCATCATCATCTGCAAAGACTGGCGGCTGGCATACCCCAGCCGCTGTGCCACTTGCTCCATTCTTTCGCCGCGCGCTTTGGCCCGCAGCGCGATCTGGCAGCGCAGCCGGTCACGCCAGCCGCCCAGGCTGAGCCCGGTTTCCTGATGGAACCGGCGCGTGAAGCTGCGGCGGCTCATCCCCGCCAGTGCTGCCCAATGGTCAATCGTCCGACCGCTGCCCGGTGCCGCCGCCAGATCATCGCAGACCCGCCGCAGCCGGATGTCTGCCGGGTATGGCAGCGCCAGCGACGATTTCGACGCGGCGCCCAGTTCAAGCAAGATCAGACGGCTCAGATGATGCGCTCGCGGCGGCAGCGGCCAGGGGTTGTTCATTTCGCACAGTGCCGCAATCAGCCCTGCCAGCAGCGGCTCCACTGTCACTGCCCGGCACTCTGCCATAGCATCCGCGCCTGCTTCGGACGGGTCTATGTACAGCGATTGCAGCCGCACCTCGCCGGCCATCCGGATCTCGTGCCGCATCCCTGCCGGCACGATCAGCCCTGTTCCCGCAGGCACGGCCCAGCTGGTGCCGCCCGCCTCTGCCATCATCAGACCGGAAACCGCATAGACCAGCTGGTGGCGCGGATGATCGTGCCAGGTGGACACATAGCCATCCGCATAGCTGCGCGCATAAGACGCCACCCCGTGCGGCAGCTCCTGCACCGCATCAGACGAAGACCATCCCGGTCGCCGGATATTCGAATTTTGGCCCATTTGCGCGAAAATTGGCCCCATTGGCACAAAAGGGCAAGGTATTTCACAACCAAAAGGAGGTTGCCCCATGCAGACACTGACCCGCACTGAACAGCTTGCAGAGATTTACGGCGCGCCTGTGCCGCAGTCCCTGACCAAGGTGGCCAGCCGGCTGACACCGCTGTACCGCCAATGGATCGAAGCCTCCCGGTTTCTGATCCTGTCCACCATCGGCCCGGAAGGCACCGACGCCAGCCCGCGCGGCGACGATGGCCCAGTGGTGCATATAGCAGATGAGCATACTCTCTGGCTGCCGGACTGGCGCGGCAACAACCGGATCGACAGTTTGCGCAACATCGTGCGCGACAGCCGTGTCAGCCTGATGTTCATGGTGCATGGCTGCAATAATGTGGTGCGGGTAAACGGCTCCGCCGTCCTGACAGCTGATCAGGACGCCCGCGCCGTCTTTGAACGCAAGAGCATCCTGCCCGCCACCGTGACCGTGATTACCGTGCAAGAGCTCTACTTCCAATGCGCCAAGGCACTGATGCGCTCCCGCCTTTGGGAAACCGGCGCCGAACGCCCCGCCGTGCCCACCGCAGGCCAGTTCCTGAAAGAACAGGAAGCCGCCTTTGAGGCGGAAACCTATGACGAAGGTTATGCGGAATATGCCAAAACCCGCATGTGGTGACCAGCAAGCGGTCCAACTGCCGGGTTTCCGACAGCCTGCCTGCGCGGGCAGAAATGAACAGATACAGTCTTGAGATTTTCTGCTATGTGCAAAATCCGGCGTGCAGACAGAGACAAAAGGGAAGCTCTCCATGAGAATACTGGCCATGACCGCTTTGACAGCGTTTCTTGCCACCGGGGCGGGTGCGCATTCACCGGTGGAGAGCACAGCGCCGGCAAGCGGCTCCGTGGTTGCCGGAGTCCCTGCGGAAATCAGCCTCAGCTTTGCAGGTGGCATGCGGCTGACGCGGGTGGGCATGGTGCATCAGGATCACGGGCCGGTCCAGTTGGACCTGGGCGATCAGACAGGTTTCGACCGGGTGTTTGTCCTTCCGCTGCAGAATATGGGCCCAGGCAGCTACCGCATTGAGTGGCGCGGTTTGGGAACGGACGGCCACGTTATGCAGGGTGAATTTTCCTTTCAGGCCGAATGACCATGCCGGACATCTGGGGCCTAGCTGCGATAGTTGCGAAACTGGCGCTTTACGCTGGTTTCCTGGGCGCAACCGGACTGGTTATGGTGCGCGCTGCGTTTCCTGCGCCGCTGTCTCTGCTTGGCAGACGGAGCGGACAACAGGCTCTGTGTCTCGCTGGTCTGGGACTGGCTGCAGCCGTTCTGGGCTTCATGCTCCGCGGCGCAGCGCTGACCGGCGATGCTTCGGGAATGACCGACCCAGAGATGCTGGGCCTGCTGTGGCAAACCCAGGCAGGCAGTGCACTGGTCTACCGGATTTCCGGTGCCGCGCTTCTGATTGTCGGGCTGTGCCTGCCGCGGCCCGGTCAGTGGGCCGCGCTGGCTGGCGGCGGGCTGGCCCTGTGGTCACTGACGCAAATCGGGCACGTGCCGGATTTGGAGCAAAGCGGTGTGCGCCTCCTGCTGATGCTGCACCTTGTGGGCGCGGCATTCTGGATCGGCATTCTTGGCCCGCTGCACTACCTGTCACAACATCCCCAGCATCTGAAGAGCGCCGCTCTGCTGGGTCACCGCTTTGGGCAGGCCGCAGCGGTGATCGTGCCTGCGCTGATCCTGGCAGGGCTTCTGATGGCCTGGCTGCTGACAGGTGAACCAGCGGCGGTCTTCCGCACAGGTTACGGGCAATCTCTGCTGATCAAACTGGCATTGGCAGGCACGCTTCTTGGCCTGGCAGCCGCGAATAAATTCCGTTTCGTGCCCGCCATGCAGACCGGAGACGCGCGTGCGGGCCAACACCTGGCGCGCTCCATCGAAGCAGAGGCCGTGATCTTCCTTGCGATACTGACAGTAACCGCGGCGCTGACCAGCGTTCTGCCGCTCCCGCACTGAATGCCCCGCCTCAAAGACGCGGGGCCAGGCCAGCGGTGCGGGCAAAAGAAAAAGGCCGCTCCTGCTGGAGCGGCCTTTTCTGAATTCCGGAACTTGCGGGCTTAGGCAGCCAGCGCATCCTGTGCCTGGCGGACGATGGCACCGAAAGCTTCGGGCTCGTGCACGGCCAGGTCGGCCAGAACTTTACGGTCCACTTCGATGCCGGCCAGGGTCAGGCCGTTGATGAAGCGGGAATATGTCAGCGCTTCGTCATGCGAACGCACAGCAGCGTTTATACGCTGGATCCACAGCGCGCGGAAATTGCGCTTGCGGTTCTTACGGTCGCGGGTTGCATATTGGTTGGCCTTATCGACGGCCTGACGGGCAACCTTGAAGGTATTCTTGCGGCGGCCATAATAACCTTTGGCTGCCTTGATGACCTTCTTGTGACGGGCGTGAGTTGTGGTACCACCTTTAACGCGGGACATGTGTCAGATCTCCTCTTAGCGGTCGTAGGGCATGAAGCCCTTGACGATCTTGGCGTCCGGTGCGGACAGGGTGGTGGTGCCGCGAGCGTCGCGGATGAACTTGGTGGTGCGCTTGATCATACCGTGGCGTTTGCCGGCCTGACCTGCTTTCACCTTGCCGGTGGCAGTAACCTTGAAGCGCTTCTTGGCGCTCGACTTTGTCTTCATCTTGGGCATTTCCGTCTCCTTCAATGCGGGTTCGCTAGACGCGCGACTCGGCATGCCTCGACGGCCGGCCGCGCGGAACAGAGCTGCCCTTTAAGCAATGCTGGATGGATGGGCAAGCAGATTCTGCTAGAAAAGCCGCCCGACAACCCGGAAAAACACATCCGGGATCTCATCGATACTGTACCCGCCGGGTTTCAGCACCACCGCATAGGTGATCAGGCTCACAGCGATCAAAATGGTCAGAAACGACGCCCGCGGCGGGCGCCGCTCGCTGATAGAAGACATCAGCGACGGCACAGTGAACGCCCCGATCACAAGTCCCAGGATCAGCGCCAGATCGGTATCCATCCTTCAGCCCCCCGTCAGTATTCCAACAGAGGAGATGGTAGGCGTGGACAGCAGCATTTTCAATTGCTGCCCCTAACTTCCGGTTACTCAGGGTCGGTGCTGTAGATCAGCCGCTCGTCGCAAGGCGCGATGCGCAGGATGTTGGTGGTGCCCGGCACATTGAAAGGCACCCCCGCAGTCACCACGATCTGGTCGGTGTCACCAGCATAGCCGCCCGCCCGTGCCGCCCGCGCGGCACTGACCACCGCGCCCTTGAAACGGTCCAGCTCTGGCGTCAGCACGCATTTGCAGCCCCAGCTGAGGCACAGCCTACGCGCAGTGGCGCTGACCGGGGTCATTGCGATGATCGGCACGCCTGGACGCTCCCGCGCGGTCAGCAGCGCGGTGGTGCCGGACTGGGTAAAACAGCAGATCGCCTTGATATCGGTCTTCTCCGCGATCTCCCGCGCTGCGGCGACAATACCATCGGCCACGGTGGTGCCCTTGGCCGAGCGCGAGGCTGTGATGATCTGGGTATAGGTCGGGTCGATTTCGACTTCGGTTGCCACCCGGTCCATGGTCTGCACCGCTTCGATCGGATACTGCCCCGCCGCGCTTTCGGCGCTCAGCATGATGGCATCAGTGCCTTCATAGATCGCAGTTGCCACATCCGAGACTTCGGCCCGCGTCGGCATCGGGCTTTCGATCATGCTCTCCAGCATCTGCGTCGCCACGATCACCGGCTTGGCCGCCGCCCGGCACTTGCGCACCAGCCGCTTCTGGATCGGCGGCACCGCGGCCACGGGCAGTTCCACCCCCAGGTCGCCGCGCGCCACCATGATGCCGTCGGATGCATCCAGGATGGCCTCGAAATCCTCTACCGCCTGCGGTTTTTCAATCTTGGACAGCACTGCAGCACGGCCATCGGCCAGCCCGCGCGCCTCATAGACATCTTTGGCCCGCTGCACAAATGACAGCGCCAGCCAATCCACGCCCAGCGCACAGACAAATTCCAGATCCGCCCGGTCTTTCTCTGACAGAGCCGCCAGCGGCAGCACCACATCCGGCACATTCACACCCTTGCGGTTCGAGATCGTGCCGCCGGTTTCCACTGTGCAATCGGCGAAATCCGGGCCGCAGTCATCCACCACCAGGCGGATCTTGCCGTCATTGACCAAGAGATGCGCACCCGGCTCCAGCGCTTGGAAGATCTCCGGATGCGGCAGACACACGCGCGAGACGTCCCCCTCTGCCTCATCCAGATCAAGCCGGAATTTCGCGCCTTCCTGCAGTTCTTCTTCGCCATTGGCGAAAACGCCAACCCGCAGTTTGGGACCTTGCAAATCGGCCAGAATGGCGATCGGGCTGTCCAGATCCTGCTCCACCTGGCGGATGATCTTGTGCTTTTCAGCGATCTCCTCGTGGCTACCATGCGACATGTTCAGGCGGAACACATCTGCCCCGGCCTCATGCAGCGCCCGGATGGTCTCATAGGTCTCGGAAGCCGGCCCCAAAGTGGCGACAATCTTCACATTGCGCGAACGTTTCATTGGGGGTCTCTCCTCTGGCCCTAGGTTCTGTTACCGCAAACAGCGATCAGGGTGCTTATCCCTCAATTCCCATTCTGCCGCAACTCCCGTAAACAGCTTGCGGCAAAACATATCAGGCTCATGACATACACACCTTTTTTTGTTCACGGTAATGACCGTCCCGCCCGCTGGCTGATCACATGCGACCATGCCTCCAACAACGTGCCGGAGTTTGTCGGCGGCGGCGACCTTGGCCTCCCGCGCGAGGACATGGAGCGCCACATCGCCTATGATGTCGGCGCCTATGAGGTGTCGAAACTTTTGGGCGAAATGCTGGATGCGCCGGTGGTGGCCTCCAACTTCTCCCGGCTGGTGATCGACCCCAACCGCGGCGAAGACGACCCGACCCTCTTGATGAAGCTTTATGACGGCACCATCATCCCCGCCAACCGCCACGCGGGCGAGGCAGAGCTGAAAGCACGGCTGGAGGCCTGCTACCGCCCCTACCACCGGGCACTGGCACGGCTGGCCGAACGCCCCCGCACGGTCATTATCTCGGTCCACAGCTTCACCCGGCAGCTGCGTGGACGGCCTCCGCGTCCCTGGGAGATCGGCATTCTGTTCCCCGAAGGCGAGCGTTTCTCGCCCTTCGTGATTGAGGAGCTGAACCGGCCCGGTGATCTGTGTGTCGGCGTCAATGAGCCCTACACCGGCCATCTTCCCGGCGATGCGATCGAAACCCACGCCACCAAGCCGGGTCGCCCGAACACGCTGATCGAGCTGCGCAACGACCTGATTGCCGAACATAAAGGACAGCAGGAATGGGCTGAACGGCTGGCCGAGGTATTGCCAAAAGCGCTGGAGGCTTCCGGGCTCTGATCCTGTTCGCCCTGGCCATTTCCAACGCCGCAGACGGCGGGAAAATGTTGCAGAACCGGTGCGGCATCCCCATATCCGTAACGGAAACGCGGGACAGATACGGGAAAGGAGCCACCATGGCCCAGGACACCCTTACCGCCTTTTTCGGCTGGCTGACCATCTTGCACATCGGCCTATTCACCCTCTCTACCATCCTGCT
The DNA here is from genome assembly GCF_049800895.1 of Leisingera sp. S232. Taxonomy (NCBI): domain Bacteria; kingdom Pseudomonadati; phylum Pseudomonadota; class Alphaproteobacteria; order Rhodobacterales; family Roseobacteraceae; genus Leisingera; species Leisingera sp. S232. The sequence goes on from NZ_JBNAFX010000012.1 coordinate 87,204, forward strand.
GATGCTGCTGCAGGACTGGGTGGCGCGGCTGCACGGCCGCATGTTCGGGCTGGCACCGGCGGATGTCAGCCTGACCATCTACCGCTGGCTCGGCACCTACAAGATCGTGATCTTTGCCACGGCGCTGGGGCCTTGGGTTGCGCTGCAGCTGATCTGATCCGGCGGCCCCGCCCTTTGCCCGTGCCCATTGCCCGCCCCTGCAGCGGCTGCTAGGCCTGTGCCGACGCGCCAACTCACACCGGGACACCAGCGATGGACAAGCAAACCGAGATCGAACTCCAGGCCGCCGCCTTTCGGCGCCTGCAGAAACACCTGATGGAAGACCGCACTGATGTGCAGAACATCGACCTGATGAACATGGCCGGCTTCTGCCGCAACTGTCTGTCGCGGTGGTATCAGGAAGCCGCAAATGAGCGCGGCATCGAGATGGACAAGACCGAGGCCCGCGAAATCTACTACGGCATGACCATGGCAGAGTGGAAAGCCAACTATCAGACTGACGCCAGCGCCGAGACACAGGCCGCCTTTGAGGTGGCATTCAAGGAAAACGTGACCGACAAGTCCTAGGCGCAACCGGCTTGCGCGCAGGCCGCTGCGCCCACAGCACTGCGGCAAAAATCACCGCCCCGCCCGCGATGGTCTGCAGGCCGGGCTGCTCTGCCAGGATCAGAAACGCCAAGAGCGGCGCCAGCGGTGTCTCCAGCGCCGACACCAGCGCGGTTTCCGCTGCGGGCAGCCGCCGCGCGCCCTCGCACAGGGTGACCGAGGCAACGGCAAACACCAGCCCGAACAGAACCAGCACCAGCATTTCGCCCGCCGGCACCGTTGCCACGGGCGCCATCAAGGCAGCCACCGGCAACAGCAACAGCGACGACACTGCATTGGGCAGCGCGGCCTTCACATCCGGCCATGCCCGGTAGCCTGTCATCATCCCTGCCAGCATCAGCGTCATGAACAGCGCCAGCAAATCGCCAGTCAGGCTGCCGCCCGCCAGGCCACCCTGCAGGATCACCGCCACCCCGCCCAGCGAGACAGCGCTGGCCAGCAGAACACGCCGCCCCGGCGCTTCACGCAGCACAACCCAGGCCAGACCTGCCGCAGCAAAGGGGGCGGCCGCATAGATCAGCGCCACATTGGCAACGCTGCTCAGCTTGAAGGCCGGGATGAAGGCTGCGCTGCCAGCCGCGCCCATACCGGAAATCAGCAGGGACCGGCGGTCAAAACTGCGGGCTTCCTCCGTGAATTGCCCGCGCAGCGCCAGCCAGGCCAGCGTGAACCCGGCAGCGGCAAAACCGCGCCAGAAGATCACCACCCAGGCCGTGGCCGTGACAGAGCGGGTAAAGATCCCCGCAGTGCTGAACACCAGCGCTGAAACGGTCACCAGAACAAGTCCTGCCATACGTTGCGACTGAATGGATGCATCCATGTTTCCCGGCCTCCTGAAGGGTCCGGTCCCTGCTAGCACCCTGCTGCTGCCATCTGCCTGTCAGCAGCGCATCCACCGCATCTGGGCCGCCAATTGCCCCGCATGAAAAAAAGGCCGCCCCTTCTGGGCGGCCGCTGCAAAATGTCTTCCTGAAAACCCCGGACCGCAAATCCGCGGCAGGGCGCGCCCCCCAACAGCGCGCCTAGCCGCGCAAACGGCCCAGAAGCCGGGCAGCCAATGCACCGGAAGCCGGACGCTCCCTCCCCAGAAGCTTGCCTGCCAGCCAGCCCCGGCTGTCAGGCGCCCCGGCGCGATCAGCATGCTCTGCTTCTTCCGCAGTCAGCACCTGGCGAACAACAGCCAAAATCTCCGCGTCGCTCGGCTCTGCGGCCGGGCTGTTCACGGCTTCCCCGGTTTCCGGCTGATAACATGTTTGCATCTGGCATCTCCACGGTTTGCGGCTCTGGCGCGCTTCCCCCCCCCGGGCCAGCCCCATCGCCTGCAATCAAAGTACCGCAATCAGCTGCCAACGGGTGCAGTTTGTATAAAATTAGTTAAAATCTGGAGCTGAGAGAGCGCATCAGATGACAATCCAGTCACTGGATGCACATTGTTGCCTAATGTGGGAAAATACCGCCCCGTGACATGCCTTTTGCCGACATCATCACCTGCATTTTCACCTGCATTGGTGGCCCGGAAAATCAGAATTGATTCTCTATTTAATGGAAAGGCCGCCCCACAGGGACGGCCTTTCCAATACATCTCAGCAAACAGCCTCAGACGGCTTTCTTGCGGCTTTCTTCCAGATAGATCTCACGCAGGCGCTTGGCGATCGGGCCCGGAGTGCCATCGCCCAGCGCCACGCCGTCGATTTCCACCACCGGCATCACAAAGGCCGAGGCCGAGGTGGTGAAGGCTTCGTCTGCTTCCTTTGCCTCGTCGATGGTGAACAGGCGCTCTTCGATTTCCATCTGCGCTTCTTCTGCCAGACGCAGCACCGCGGCGCGGGTGATGCCATGCAGAATGTCGTTGGACAGCGGACGGGTCACGATCTTGCCGTTCTTGACGTAATAGGCGTTGTTCGAGGTGCCTTCGGTCACATGGCCGTCCTCGATCAGCCAGGCATCATCGCAGCCCGCTTTCTTGGCCATCATTTTGCCCATGGACGGATACAGCAGCTGCACGGTCTTGATGTCGCGGCGGCCCCAACGGATGTCCTCGATCGAGATGATCTTGGCACCCTTCTTGGCCGCCGGGCTGTCGGCCAGGCCAGGTTTGTTCTGGGTGAACAGCACCAGGCTCGGCGGCGTGTCAGCAGAAGGGAACACAAAGTCGCGGTCGCCATCGGAACCGCGCGAGACCTGCAGATAGACCAAGCCTTCTTCGATGCCGTTCAGCTCCACCAGCTTGCGGTGGATTTCCAACAGCTCGTCCTTGGTACAGGGCGACGGCATGTCGAGTTCGTTCAACGAGCGCTCCAGGCGCACCGCGTGGCCTTCAAAATCGATCAGCTTGCCGTCCAGAACCGAAGTCACCTCATAGACCGCATCGGCAAACAGGAAGCCGCGGTCGAAGATCGAAACCTTGGCCTCATTTTCCGGCAGGTATTCGCCATTCACATAAACGGTACGGGTCATGGTATTCTCCTCAGCCCCAGAGTGCAGCCACTGGCGGGTGCACGCCATCGGCATCAAATGTCAAAGGTTCGTCGCGGTCTTCGGCCAGCAGGAGCGGCCCGTCAAGATCCGTTACCGCCGCACCCTGCGCCACAAGCGTCGCCGGCGCCATCGCCAGCGAAGATCCGACCATGCAGCCCACCATCACCTGATAACCTTCGGCCAGCGCCTGATCGCGCAGCTTCAGCGCCTCAGTCAACCCGCCGGTTTTGTCCAGCTTGATGTTGACCACATCGTATTTGCCTTTGAGCTTGGGCAGGCTCTCGCGGTCATGGCAGCTCTCATCTGCGCAGACCGGCACCGGGCGCTCCATGCCAATGAGAGCGTCGTCCTCGCCAGATGGCAGCGGCTGCTCGACCAGCTCCACCCCCAGGCGCACCAGATGCGGTGCCAATTCGGCGTAAACCTCTGCCGACCAACCCTCGTTGGCGTCGATGATGATCTTGGCATCCGGCGCACCGGCGCGCACCGCTTCCAGGCGGGGCATATCGTCCGGGGTGCCAAGCTTGATCTTCAGAAGCGGGCGAAACGCGTTTTCCGCCGCCTGTTTCTGCATGTTTTCGGGCGTATCCAGCGACAGCGTATAGGCGGTGATCTCAGCCTTGGGTTCCGGCAGCCCGGCCAGTTCCCAGACACGTTTACCGGCCTGTTTCGCTTCCAGATCCCACAGCGCGCAGTCGACCGCATTGCGCGCGGCGCCAGCGGGCAGCAGCGACTGCAGCTCTTCGCGGGTGAAATCGGCAGGCAGGCCATCGATTTCCGCGGTCACGCTTTCCAGAGTTTCATTATAACGGGCATAGGGCACACATTCGCCCCAGCCGGTCACGCCGTCCTTTTCGACACGGACGGTCAGGACTTTGGCTTCGGTGCGCGAGCCGCGCGAGATGGTGAAGACCTGCGCCAGCTTAAAGACGTCCGGCGTCACGGTGACATTCATATCCATTCCTTTCGACGGAAAAAGGGCGTCTGTTTCCAGACGCCCCTTACAAATCAGACTGCGGCCAGCGCGTCTACCAGACGGCCTGCGCCGTGGCGGTAGGGGTCAACAGCAGGCAGGCCCATGCGCTCTTCGACTTCGGCCAGATATTTCACGGCTTCGTCTTCGCTGAGATGCTGGGTGTTCACAGAGATGCCAACGATCTGGCAGGCCGGGTTGGCACGCTGTGCCAGCGGCAGGGCCACGTCGCGCAGCTCTTCCAGGGTCGGCACGTCATATTCCGGCAGGCCGCGCATATGGGTGCGGGTCGGCTCGTGACACAGGATCAGCGCGTCGGGCTGGCCGCCGTGTACCAGTGCCATGGTCACACCAGAATAAGACACATGGAACAGCGAGCCCTGGCCTTCGATCAGGTCCCAGTGGTCTTCGTCGTTGTCCGGGGTCAGATACTCAATCGAGCCTGCCATGAAGTCGGCAATGACCGCGTCCAGCGGCACGCCGTGGCCGGTGATCAGGATGCCGGTCTGGCCGGTGGCACGGAAGGTCGACTTCATGCCGCGCTCGCGCATCTCGTTGTCCATCGCCATGGCGGTGTACATCTTGCCGACCGAGCAGTCGGTGCCAACCGCCAGGCAGCGCTTGCCGGTGCGAGGCTTGCCGTTGGCAATCGGGTAGCCGACAGTGGGAACGCGTACGTCATGCAGGGTGCCGCCGTGGGTCTGGGCAGCTGCCACCAGATCACCTTCGTCGCGCAGCAGGTTATGCAGGCCGGAAGCCAGGTCATAGCCCATTTCCAGCGCTTCAATCAGCACTTCCTTCCAGGCCTCGGAAATCACGCCGCCACGGTTGGCAACGCCGATCACCAGGGTCTTGGCTCCGGCTTCCTTGGCTTCGGCCAGAGTCATGTCCTTGATCCCCAGGTCCGCGCCGCAGCCCGGCAGGCGGATCTGGCCAACCGCATGGTCAGGACGCCAGTCACGGATGCCAATGGCCACTTTGGCAGCCAGCATGTCAGGCGCGTCGCCCAGGAACAGCAGATAAGGGGTCTCGATCATCGCGCTCATCCTTCGAGTCAAATTGGTCGCGCTAATTTCGGGCTAATTCTGCGCAAAGTCCTCTCGAAATCGCGCAAGAAAGTTGCCTGAGTGCGATTTTCTTCGCCAGATCCGCCAAGTTGGCGAAGATTCTCCCCTCATCCCACCCCTAACAGACGCTTCCTCCTCTCCGCTCCGTGATGCAGGCTGCAGCACAGCAGGCCAGGCCACACCGATGATCCCCATAGCCTGGAGCTCTCCTGTCTCCTTGGGCGCATCAGATGCGGCGCGGTGGGAAATGGCGATAAGCGCAACGGTTATCCCGACTGCGCACAGCAGTTGTTTCAGCCCCCTGCCTGCGCGATGCAGCATCGCAGTGGCGGTTTCACGCAGAAGTGCAACTGCGCCGACACACAAAAAATTGCCGCAACGCGGCGTTTCGTGCCGCAGGTGCAAAATCCACTTGCAAGAGGGCGCGCAATTTAATAACTCCACGAATGAAAATTCTGCAATTTCCTTACCCCAGGAGGTTTCCGCATGTCATTCCGCATCCAGCCCGCCGCTCCTGCGCGCCCCAACCGCTGCCAGCTGTTCGGCCCCGGCTCCAAAGTCAAACTGTTCGAGAAGATGGCCGCCTCGGCGGCTGATGTCATCAACCTGGACCTTGAGGATTCGGTGGCACCGGATGACAAGGATCAGGCCCGCGCCAATGTGATCGAAGCGATCAACAGCGTGGACTGGGGCAACAAGTATTTGTCGGTGCGCATCAACGGGCTCGACACGCCCTACTGGTACCGCGACGTGGTGGATATTCTGGAGCAGGCAGGCGAGCGGCTGGATCAGATCATGATCCCCAAGGTTGGCTGCGCCGAAGACGTTTATGCGGTGGACGCGCTGGTCACCGCGATTGAACGTGCCAAAGGCCGCACCAAGCCAGTGTCCTTTGAGGTGATCATTGAATCTGCCGCGGGCATCGCCCATGCCGAGGACATCGCCAAATCCTCCCCCCGCCTGCAGGCGATGTCGCTGGGCGCTGCGGATTTTGCCGCCTCGATGGGGATGCAGACCACCGGCATCGGCGGCACCCAGGAAAACTACTACATGATCCGCGACGGCCAGAAGCACTGGTCCGACCCCTGGCACTGGGCGCAGGCCGCCATCGTCGCCGCCTGCCGCACCCATGGCATCCTGCCGGTCGACGGCCCGTTCGGAGATTTCTCGGACGAAGACGGCTATATCGCGCAGGCGAAACGCTCTGCCACCCTGGGCATGGTTGGCAAATGGGCAATCCACCCCAGCCAGATCACGCTGGCCAATCAGGTCTTCACCCCCTCGGACGAAGCCGTGCAGGAAGCCCGCGAAATCCTGGCCGCAATGGAAGAGGCCAAGGCCTCCGGTGCCGGTGCCACAGTGTACAAGGGCCGTCTTGTGGATATCGCCTCGATCAAGCAGGCTGAGGTCATTGTGGCGCAGGCCGAGCTGATTGCGGGCAGCTGACGCCGGACCTCGACGAATGGTTTCAAGAGCGCCCCGCGGGGGCGCTCTTTTTTGGGTGGAGACCAAGATCCCGGATTTGACCTTGCGGCATATGGCTCACATGCACGTGGATATCTTTCACGCTTTGGCACCGGAGGCGGGACTGGACCAGCAGATGCACACCGACTGGCGAGCGCCGGCGCGGGGTGGCATCGATGCCCCCTCCTTGAGCGCTGTGCTTGCCGCTGCTGCCGCGCAATGAGTATTTGAGGAAAGATGAAACACGGAAGCTTTTCACCTTTCCCAAATACTCAAAATCCAACAGTGCCGGAAATCACCCCCGCAGATCCTTGGGCGAGCCCATCACCACATATGTGGTGATCGCGGTGACATAGGGCGAAGTGCCGAGAATATCAGTGTGGAACTGTTTGTAACTGGGCAGATCAGCACATTCGACCCGCAGGAGGTATTCGATGGGGCGTTGTTGCACAAAGGCCGTAGAGGATTCACTTTGCGAATCCCGTAGGTTAGATCGGCGGCATGCCGAAGCCTGCCTCTTCCCGCTATCGAACAACGAACTGGTCCAACTATAACGCATCACTTCGAAAGCGCGGCTCTCTGCTGGTCTGGTTTGACCGCGACATGACCTGGTTCGCCGAGCGATGCGGCAAACGCGGACGACCGGAGACCTTCTCCGATGCGGCCATCCAGTTCTGCCTTAGT